>JAUWXM010000086.1 GCA_030616365.1 bacterium
CAAAGTGTTGCTACTAAATTTTCTTAATCTCTTTCTTATCGCTTTATTCTTTCCGGCACCGGGAAAAATGCCATCTACTGTTGCTCTGACATATAACCCGGAACCACCAACTAATATGGGAATCTTCTTCTTTCTATAAATCTCTGAAATTATCTTACGTGCTCTTCGGGCATAGAGGAAGGCGTTGAATTCATCATCCGGCTCTATGATATCGATTAAACGATGGGGGATCTTCCTTCTCTCCTCTTTTGTTGGTTTTGCCGTTCCGATATTTAGGTATTTATAGACTTGGCGAGAATCGCAGGAGATGATTTCTCCCTTTGTTCTCTTAGCTAACTCTATGGCTACTTCGCTCTTTCCAACCGCCGTCGGCCCCACAATTACTACCAGAGGTTTTTTCATTACTTTTTGTCAATCGTTAATAGGTTACGATGCCCGTTTCAAATAATATGCTGCAATATCAAAAATCAAAATGCAAAAATCAAAATGACAACGTAAAATGTAAAATTTTGAACTTTAATCTATAATTTTGATATTTAATTTTTAATATTTGATTTTTTTAACGTAACCGTTAGACGTAACCTTTTATTTGGGATAGCCAACTGGCATAATATAAAGAGGCTCATGTTTCCTGGGAAGGTTAAGGTACTTTGATACCATGCCATCCGAGAAGGCGCCTATAGCTACGGTTCCTAAGCCCAGGGTCTCTGCCTGAAGATAGATATTTTCTCCCACATGGCCTACCTCTATATGGGCGTATTTTACCCCCCTCTGGCCATATACTCTGGTAATTCTACTATATTCTGCAGTGGTGACGATGGAGATGGGTGCCCGGGCGATGAACATCTGACCGAGGGAGGCCAGGGCAAGAACCCTTCTCTTATCCCCGCTTAAATGCATCTCTAAGGAATGATTGCTTACTATATAGTGATAGACCCCGGCCTCCAGGCCTTCTACACCATTCTTTCCCACTACGAGATAGAGGTCCAAGGGATAACAAGCTCCTCCAGAGGGAGAGGCCCGAAAACCAGTTCTTTCGTCAGTAATCCCCTGTGCCGCCCATAAAAGTTGAGAAACCTGCACTAAGGTTAAGGGCTTGGCCAGAAAGCTTCTCCGCGATCTTCTCCTCTTAATCGTCTCTTCTAAGGAAACGGTCCCCTTTGCCTTCGGCTTAGGTAGAGTAATCATCTTCTGTTTTTCCTGTGCCATAATTCTTCCCCCAGAACAAAGAATCATTCCTAATATAGTAGGAATTAAGATGGTCTTTTTCATTTTCATTATCTTTAATCGCTGAATATTCTGGTAGGTAGGTTCTCTTCTTTCTTCAACTTCGTGGCCAGTTCCTGGGCTTCAGCTTCTGTGGCCAGTCTTCCCACCCTTACCCGGTGGAATCGCCTTCCCTCAATGGTAATGATTATGATATAGGTATCATAGCCCTTGTCCCTTAATCTCTTGGCCAACCTATCTGCCCGGGCCTTTTCACCAAATGCTCCCACCTGAATGCTATATCTCCCTGCTACAGGAAGAAACTTCTTCTGGAGGGTACTAATTCTCTTCTGGGCTTCTATGGCCTCTAAAGAATCTGGGCATTCGGTAACCAGTCTTTGATATACTTCTAAGGCCTCCTTCTCCTTTCCTTCCCTTTGATAACATTCCCCCAAATTAAAATAGATAAGGTTTAAGATATCGCTCTTTGGATAGTCTGCTATAACTTTTTGATATTCTGTCAGAGCAAGGGAATAATTCCCTTCCTTAGTATAAGAATCCCCGATTCCTACTTGAGCCCAGTCAAGATAATTGCTCTGGGGATAATTTTCTAAGATCTTTTCAAATTCCATTCTTGCCTCGTCATACCTCTTTTGGGCGAGAAGCATGCTCCCTACCCAATACTGGGAGGCAGGAGCATAGGAGCTTTGGGGATAAAGTTTCAAAAGTTTCCGATAGTCTTTTAAAGACTGCTCATAATCTCCTTTTAGATAATAATGCTGGCCAATCCTGAATTGTGCCTGAGGAACAAAGGGACTATCTGGATACCTGAGGGTTAAGTTTCTATACTCCCGAGCCGCCTCCCAGAAGTCCTCTGTTGCTTCCGCCATCTTGAAGTGGGCCTCAGGAGCAAAGGCACTATCGGGATAAAGGCTTAAGAACTTCTTAAACTCTTTTCTCGCCTCTTTATACTTACCCTCGCTATAGAGGTTCATTCCCCTTATGTATTTAATAGGCTTTTCTTGAGCCTGTCCGCCACCGGTCTGAGTCGGAGGCGATGGCAGGCGGGCCCAAAGAGATGGGATAACAAAAAACATGAATATTACCAGGAGAATAGCAAATTTTCTCATTGCCTATTCCGGCTTTTCTGTCTCTTCTATCTCTCTAATCTCCTTTTCCACCTCTTCCACTGGCAGCTTTCTTAAGGCGGCCAGTTCTTGCTCCAGCCTCTTTATAATCCTTTTCTGCCTTTTACTCTCAAGTTGGAGTCTGGTCATGCGGCCGAGGTCAATAATAGAGGCCAGTATTGCCCCTAAGATTAATGTCCCCAGAAGAACGAAGATGAATGGCATCTCAGGAGAGGCTTTACCGAAGAACTTTATGCTCACTGGCTCTTGGTTAGACCAGATAAAAGCCACTATCAAAAAGACAACAATAAGTAAGATAATGAACTTTGCTTTTTTCATTGCTCCACCTCCTTTCGCAAATGCGAATTATTTTTGATAATTTCCCTTTGTAAATCGATTACCTCATGTAGTCTCTTGAGCCTAATCTCTTCTGGTATTTGATCTAACATCTTTTCTGCAGGAGTACCCGGTCGAGAAGAGTACTTGAACATGTAGGCGCTGGCGAACCTCACTTCCTTCATCAGGCTCAGGGTGTCGGTAAAGTCCTTTTCTCCTTCTCCAGGAAAGCCAACGATGATGTCTGTGGTGATGCTTATCCTTGGAATAAGAGAACGAACCTTTTCAATAATTTTTAGATACTCTTCTCTATTGTAACCACGATTCATGGCCTTTAATATTCTATTGGAGCCAGATTGAACCGGGAGGTGCAGGTCTTCACAGGCTTTAGAAAGTCTGGGTAAGGTTTCTATCAACCTATCGCTCATGTCCCTGGGGTGAGAAGTAATGAATCTAATCTTCTCTATTCCTTCTATCTCGTTTATCCTCTCTAACAAATCGACAAAGTCGATTCCTCCCAGGTCTCTTCCATAGGCAACGACATTCTGACCTAAAAGAGTGACTTCTTTATATCCCTCTTCCACCAACTCCTCTATCTCTTTAATAACTTCTTCTGGGGGTCTACTCCTCTGCCTTCCTCGAGCAGAGGGAACGACACAGTAGGTACAGTGGTTATCGCATCCTCTCATAATGGCAACATATACTTTTGTCTTGTCTTTTCGACAGGCCTTGACTCCTTTTTGGCTGATCTTTTCTTCTTTAATAGCGATGACTTTTCTTCTTTCTCGAATTACTTCATTCAAAAGAGTGGGCAGGTTACATATTTGATGGGTGCCCAATATTAGATCGACAGAAGGAGATCTCCTGAATATCTTCTCTCTTTCTCTCTGGGCCATACATCCTCCCACTCCCAGAATAAGACTCGGTCTTTCTTTTTTAAGTTTTTTTAAGACTCCCAACTGGCTATAAACCTTATCCTCTGCCTTCTGACGAATAGAACAGGTGTTTAAAAGTACAACATCTGCCTCATTCATATCCTCTGTGATTTCATAACCCTTATCTAACAATAGCCCAGCCATAATTGCTGAGTCATAGACATTCATCTGACATCCATAGGTCTTGATACAGACCCTCATTTCTTTAACACCTTCTCCAGGGTATCCAGTAGCTCCTTAATGGTGAAGGGCTTGTAGAGGCATTCATAGGCTCCAGCCTTCAGGGACCTTTCTATCTCTTCCTCCACTTCTGTTCCATAGCCGGTCATCATGACAATCTTTACTTCGGGATTAATCCTC
>JAUWXM010000002.1 GCA_030616365.1 bacterium
CCTGAAGTATGATCAGGATGATATAAGGAATGTTCTGGAGAGGGCTTCTGCGCGGGAGACAGCAGCCAGGGTAGCCATAGGTGTTATAACCAAGATCCTTCTCTCTGAATTTGGGATCTCAATCATTAGTCAGGTCATTCAGATTGGGAAAGTGAAGGTAAAGATAAAGAATTTGAAGATCGATGAGATTGAGAAGAAGATAGCTCGTTCCTTGGTTTCCTGTCCGGATGAAGAGGCAAGCAGATCAATGATGGCAGAGATCGATCGGGCAAGGAAAAAGGGGGATACCTTAGGAGGGGTCTTTGAAATCATTGCTGCTGGTCTACCCATAGGATTGGGAAGCTATGTCCATCCTGATCGGAGGCTGGATGGTAGGTTGGCTCAGGCCTTGATGAGCATCCCAGCAGCAAAAGGAATTGAGATCGGATTAGGGTTCAGAGCCAGTGAACTTCCCGGATCAGAGGTTCAGGATGAGATATTCTATGAGAAGAGAAAAGGCTTCTATCGCAGGACGAATAATGCTGGAGGATTGGAGGGCGGGGTAACCAATGGAGAGCCCTTAAGGATAAAGGTAGCCATGAAGCCCATTTCCACTCTCCAGAAACCTCTCTCCTCAGTAAATCTGATTACTAAGAAAAAAGTTAAAGCAACTGTAGAGAGAGCGGATATCTGTGTGGTGCCAGCAGCAGCAGTCATTGGAGAATCAGCAGTATCTTTTGAGTTAGCTAATGCCATGCTGGAGAAGTTTGGGGGAGATAGCCTTTCTGAGATGAAAAGGAATTATGAAGGCTACCTAAAGTACCTTAAACAAAGATGAAGAATGTGGTATTAACAGGTTTCATGGGCACAGGAAAGAACGCTATTGGGAAGAGACTGGTTCAAGAATTGAACCTTAAGTTTGTCGATACGGATGACATTATAGAGAAGAAAGAAGGCATTACCATTAGTAAAATCTTTAAGAGATTCGGAGAGAAATATTTTCGAAAACTTGAGAAAAAGGTGGTAAAGAAAATTACTCAGGGGAAGGATCAGGTCATCTCCACAGGCGGGGGAGTAGTTCTAGACCAAGAAAATATCTCTAATTTGAAGAAAAACGGAGTTATCATCTGTCTTTGGGCTTCTCCAGGGGTAATTAGAGAAAGGACGGAGAAGGAAGCCCATCGCCCCCTCTTAGAGAATGTAAATAGAGAGAAAAGAATCAAGGAACTATTAGATTATAGAAAGTCATTCTATGAGAAGAGTGCAGACTATATCATCGATACTTCGCATTTGACTGTAGAAGAGACAGTAGAAAAAATCCTAAAGTATTTGGAGAAAATTTGATGGAGGAGATAAAAGTAGATCTTGGTGAGAGAAGTTATAAGATCTTAGTTGATAATGGGAATTTAAAGGATATCGGAAAGGTCCTGAAAGATTACCATCTGGGGAAAAAAGCGACTATAATTACCAATCCTTTAGTAGGAAATCTCTATCAGGATATGGTAAAAGATAGTTTAGTGAAGGAAGGCTTCGAAGTGGCCATTGCTCGGGTCCCAGATGGTGAAGAGTACAAATCCTTAGAATGGGCCTCTAAATTATACGATGAACTCTTAGAGCATAAGAGGGATAGGTATTCCTTCATCCTCGCCTTAGGGGGAGGAGTAATCGGAGATCTAGCAGGCTTCGTTGCTAGTACCTATATGAGGGGCATTCCCTTCGTCCAGGTTCCCACCTCCCTACTTGCCCAGGTGGACGCCTCTATCGGGGGGAAGGTAGCAGTGAATCATCCTCTGGGGAAGAACCTCGTCGGCTCCTTCTATCAGCCGAAACTGGTCTATACTGACCTTGCAGTCCTTAAAACCTTGGCCCGTAGGGAACTTATCGCTGCTTTAGCAGAGGTCATTAAGTATGGGATAATTAAGGATAGGGAATTCTTTGGTTATCTGGAAAAGAACATAGATGAAGTAAAAACGCTTCGTCAGGACGTCCTAAAAAAAATAGTTGCTATCTGTACTCGCATTAAATCGGAGTTAGTCTCTCTTGATGAGAGGGAAGAGAAGGGAATACGCTCCATCATAAACTATGGTCATACCATTGGCCATGCCTTAGAGGTATTAACAAAATATAAAATCTATCGCCATGGGGAGGCGGTCTCTATTGGGATGGTAGCAGCAGCCAAGATCGCTCAGAGGATGGAGATTCTGAATAAAGAAGGGGAAAGGCGCCAGGTAGAACTCTTAGAAAGAGCAGGACTTCCTACAAAAGTAAAGGATGTTGATCCCTTAGGGATTATAAAGGCTTTAAGTAGAGATAAGAAAGTACAAGAGGGAAGGATAAGGTTTATCTTGGCAACCGAAATAGGCAAAGTGGAAACAAGGGACGATGTTCCACCAGAAATAATAAAAGAAGTCCTGCAAGAAATAACCGAGAACAGTGAACGGTGAACCGTGAACAGTTACCGATCGCCGATTACCAGTTTTAAATCCGTGGGGGTAGCAGTATGAAAATACTTGTTATTCATGGGCCAAACCTGGACCTTTTGGGCACCAGAGAGCCGGAGGTTTATGGTAAGACTACCTTGGCTGAGATTGATAAAAGCATTCAGGACTTGGCAAAAAAGAAAGGGGTAGGAGTCAGGATCATCCAGTCCAACCACGAAGGAAAGATCGTGGAAGAAATAAGCAACTCAAAAGAGGATGCCTTGGTCATTAACCCTGCCGCCTATACTCATACCAGCGTAGCCATCAGAGACGCCATTGTTGCCCGTAAGATACCGACAGTGGAGGTTCACCTCTCCAACATCTATGCCCGGGAGGAGTTCCGCCATAAATCCTTGATTGCCCCTGTAGCAGTAGGTCAGATCTCAGGCTTTGGAATGGATAGCTATCTCTTAGGATTGAAAGCAGCAATTTCTTGTCTTAAGAAGAAATGATTTTTGAGCGGCTCATTACCCTGGGCCTGGTAGCCATCGTTCTCTTCAGCCCTCTCTTCAGAGCCGCCCTCCCCATCTGGGCTATAACTTCCGTTTACTTAATACTCTTAGTTACTTTAGCCAGCTGGCTGGTCAGGATAAAAGAGGATAGAGGATTCAGCTTTACCAGAACCTCACTGGATCTTCCCATCCTCTTTTTTATTTTGTTTGCTTCTCTCTCCCTGATAAGATCCATTAACATCCATCACAGTATAAGCGCTCTCTATCGTCTCATCTCTTATGCCCTGATATACTTTCTGGTTGTCAATAACATTAAGAGTAAATTAGAAATTAAAAAATTAATCCAGAGCATCTTAGAAGTGAGTGTCTTTGTCGCCCTATATGGTCTCATAGAATTCTTTATCCACAATTTCACCCCACCCTTTTCTACTTTCCCCAATCTAAATATCTTTGCCAGCTTTCTACTTATTCCTTTTTCCTTAGCCTCAGGGATATTACTATTCGGCAAGGAAAGGGGAGGGGGAAAGAGAATAGCTCTTGGGGTAATGATCATCCTTTTTCTCTTAGCCATTATAACTACCAGGTCCCGAGGGGCATTCCTAAGCTTAGCCCTAATTGTCACATTCTTGGGATACTTAAAAAGCAAACGTTATGCCCTGATAACTTTAGCCTTAGTTATTCTCCTCTTTAGCCTTTTCCCCACTCCAGTTAACTCACCATTGATGCGTCTGATAACTGTGGGGGGAAAGGACCCCTATGCCTACACCAGGATCTCCATCTGGAAGAGCGCCCTTTCTATAATTAAAGATCATCTCTTCTTGGGCACTGGCCTGGGGACCTTTAAGGATGCCTTCCCAGGATATAGCTTTCCAGTAGAAGGAGTCTTTGCCCGCTTCGGGAAGAAGGCTTCTTTTGCTCATAATGAATACTTACAGATTGCCTCTGAGATGGGAATATTCGCTCTGGGAATATTCCTCTGGCTTCTATCCGCTTTCTTCAAGAAAGCAAAAGAAATATTAAAAAACCTTCAGGGTAAAGAAGAATACGGCTTAGTCATTGGTCTGGTAGCAGGAATAATAGGAGTTCTAATCCACAGCTTGGTAGACTTTCCTCTCCATGCCCCAGCCATTCCTATCGTCCTCTCTATAAATGCAGGCATAGTAATGGGCTTGAGTTTTAACATTAGATATCAGACATCAGATATCAGAAAAAAATCGACTTTTTTGCAAAGTAAAAGGTATTATCTCTATTTAGTTTTAATTATTGTGATCTTGGGCTATGCTGTCCTTGCTCCCTACCTGGCAGACATCTATGCAGAGAGGGGAGAATATAAAAAAGCCATCGCCCAGGATCCCTTATGCGGAGAATATCACTTTAAATTGGCCAACCTCTATGTCGACCAATACAGAGAAACAGGGGATTCTTATTATCGCATCGATGCTTATGGGGAGTTCAAGACGGCAATAAAACTTGAACCAAGAAATAGTTATTACCACCGGCGCCTGGCAAAGTTTTATCACCAGAACTTCGCTGGAAGGTCGAGGATAAACTTTGCTATTCGAGAGATGCAAAAGGCTTTAGAACTTGCTCCTTATGACTGCTTCTTCCATTACGAGCTGGGCTCCATCTATGCCAATGAGGAAAGATATGAGGAAGCCATTCAGAACTATAAAAAGGCAATAGAACTGGAACCAAACTATGCCCAAGCCCACTATAACCTGGGTCGCATCTATGAAGACTCAGGCAGAACTGAGATAGCGGAAGAAGAGTATAAAAAGGCAGAAGAAGCAAGAAAAAGAGGACTGGCCAAATTAACACGCACCAAGTACGAGAATCAATTAATTTCTTTACAAAGAAGAGGTCTCTGAAAAAATCTTCAGAGCCCTCTGATTACACAGATTATTTACGATTACACAGATTTTTCCTGACGAGAATTTAATCTGCGTAATCTGTTTTTAATCCTTTAATTAGAGATTTCTGACTTTTTCAGCAATCTCAAAAAAAGACTTGACAAATGAATAAAAAGGTGTTATTATTTTATTTAGAGTGTTTACAATATTCTAAACACACTAAACACAGATGACCGTGATTACAAACTGTGATTACAATGATAGCACAACCTATTAGTATTTCTTCTGAACTTATTCGCGTATATTCGCGTTTTCATATTTGCGACTATTCGCGTCTTTAGAATTCGCGATTATTCGCGTCTAGGAGGGGAGGATGAACAAAAATCTTGAAAAGGCATACCATAACTTCATTGAGGGAATAGGACATCTCAGTTCTAGCTTAGGATTCAGCAAGGTGATGGGACAGTTATATGCGCTACTTTACCTTTCTGAGAAACCGCTCTCTCTCGATGATATGGTCAAAAGGTTAGCCATTAGTAAAGGGAGCGCCAGCATTAATATCCGGGAATTAGAGGAGAAGGGAGCAGTAAAGAAAATCTGGATGAAGGGGTCAAGAAAAGATTTCTACGAGGCGGAGACCGATCTGGCAAAAATAGTAAGAGATAGAATTACCCTCTCAGCAAAGTGGAGAATGGATGAGATAGGAAATATAATCCAGAAGAGTGAAGAACTACTTCAGAATGCTAAAGGAAATTCAAATGATAGTGAAGAAAGAAGAAAAATCAAATTCTATAACCAGAGACTGAAAGAAATGAAGAGACTCTACAAACGTGCCAATAGCCTCCTAGGAAAGTTTCTTTTCTTCGCCAAAACAATCAAACTTTAGAATAAAGGCTGAAAATAATTATGCAAAGTGTCCCTATTGTGGCAATGAATATAGACAAAAAGATGGAAAAATAGAAATAGTAAAGGAAAAAATGTGGATATGAAAGCAGGCGGTTTATTAATTAAAGTTAAAGAAATAAAAGGTTTTTGTCCTGTCTATAAAGAAGGGGATTCGTTTATTATCCTTGAAGGTTACAAGCTGAAAACTGAAAAAGCAATTTGCATGCATTCTTTAACTGCAATTATGCCTTATTATGTAGCCTTAAGCCGTGGAATTTTATCAAAAGAATTGGGATTAGCTAAGGAAGATGAAAATATTGCCTATGTACAGTGCCTTGATCCTTGCCATTACACAAGTGGCGGAACCGTAATTTTTGAAATAGAAGTTAAAAAATGAAAGTAATTCTAGTAGCTGGTGCCAGACCAAATTTTATGAAGATTGCTCCTATATGGGAAGAGATGAAGAAATACCCTGACAATTTCCAGCCTATAATTGTTCATACTGGCCAGCACTATGACTATGAAATGTCCAGAATTTTCTTTGAAAATTTGAATCTATCCCAACCCGATATTTACCTTGGGGTTGGTTCTGCTTCACATGCCGTCCAGACTGCAAAAATAATGGTCAAGTTTGAAAAGGTACTCTTAAGGGAAAGACCTAATCTAATCTTAGTCGTAGGAGATGTTAACTCTACCTTTGCCTGTGCTCTGACAGCGGTAAAACTAAATATCCTGGCAGGTCATGTGGAGGCTGGACTACGTAGTTTTGATCGTTCTATGCCGGAAGAAATCAATCGTCTCCTCACTGACGCTATTTCAGACTATTTGTTTATTACCGAAGAAAGTGCTAGGATCAATCTTTTAAAAGAGGGAAGGCCTGAGGAGAAAATATACTTTGTAGGCAATGTAATGATTGATACCCTGCTTAGTAATTTAGAGAAAGCAGACCGTTCCCAGATACTTTCCACTCTTTCCCTCAAACCTAAAGACTACGCCCTTTTGACCCTTCACCGGCCAAGTAATGTAGACTCAAAAGAAAGTTTTGTAGGAATACTAAATGTTTTAGGGGAGCTTCAAAAATCAATCCCAATAGTCTATCCCATCCATCCCCGGGCAAGGAGACGAATAAAAGAGTTTGGACTGGAGAAAAGAATGACTAAAATGTCTCATTTCAAGATTATAGAGCCCCTGGGTTATCTCGATTTCCTGAAACTTATGAAGGAATCTAAGTTAGTTATGACTGATTCTGGGGGAATACAGGAGGAGACTACAGTTTTGAAGATTCCCTGCTTAACCTTAAGAAAGAATACCGAAAGGCCAATAACAGTAAATATCGGGACAAATGTTGTTGTGGGAAATAATCCAGAAAAGATTACAAAGGGAGTAGAAGGCGTTTTAGAAGATAAAAGGAAAAAAGGAAGAATCCCTCCCCTCTGGGATGGTAAGGCAGCTCAAAGAATAGTCACAATCTTGAGGAAGAAATTATGAAAATTACTCTTATCAGGCCATACTATATGCATAATCCTTATGAGCCACCTCTGGGCGTTGCTATATTGGCTGGCTATTTGGAAGAGAAGGGTTACTCTGTAAGTATCATCGATTTCGAAGCGGCCTGGGTTAAGTCAAAAGACAAAATCAAGAAACACATAGAAGCAGAAGATCCAGATATTGTGGGAGTTTCATTTTTTACCTATGATAGATTTGAAGCTGTAAAGGTGGCAAATGCGGCAAAGGAATTAGGAAAGGTGGTGATTGGTGGAGGATTACATATAACTTTCGATCCCATAAATACGCTTCAGTCAATACCCAGTATAGACATAGGGGTATTAGGGGAAGGTGAAGAAACACTCTTTGAATTGGTGAAAGTACTTGAGGAAGATAGATCATTACAGGATATTGAGGGGATCGCTTACAGAAGGAATGGAAAGGTGGTGATTAATCAGTTAAGGCCATTAATCAGTAATTTAGACTCCCTCCCGATGCCTGCCTACCATCTTCTTCCGATGGTTAAGTATCCTTATCATCAAATATTAGGCTCAAGAGGTTGTTCCTATAACTGCATCTTTTGCGCAAGCCCAGAATTTTGGAGGAGAAGAGTTAGATTCAGAACCTACAAGATAGTTGTAGACGAGATAGAATATCTTATCAAAAACTATGGCCAGAAGGAATTTGATTTTAAGGATGACGTTTTGTTTCTTAACAAAGAATGGACTAAAAATCTCTGTAATGAATTGTTAGAAAGGAATATAGACATAAGATGGAATTGCTTAGGGAGAGCCGATGTAATTGATGAACCCCTTTTCAAATTGATGAGAAAGGCAGGATGCGAGACTTTAAGGTTTGGTATTGAGTCGGGCAATGAACGCATCCTGAGAGTGATCAATAAGAATATAACTAAACAGCAAGTAAGGCACGCCGTTAAAGTGGCAAAGGAAATACCATTTGAAGTAGGAACTCTGTTTATGTTAGGACACCCTTCTGAAACTATGGATGAAATGGAGGAAACCTGTCAATTTGCGGTCGAACTTAGCGCAGAGCATTATAGCTTTAAACCTACCGACGTTTATCCAGGCACTCAACTTTTCCATATAGCAGTCAAAGAAGGCTTACTACCTAAAGAGTATAACTGGTTTGAAAAAGGAAGATATAAAGCTGGCTTTTTAACCTACGATGATGTTCCTAGTTATGAATCCTCACAATTTTCAAGAGGACCGCTAGAAGATACAGCAAAAAAATTCTATCTTAGAACTTTTTTTGCTCGTGCGTTTACTTTAAAATCTCTTTCAGATTTTAACATATCTCGCTTTCGCACAGAGATTGGTTTTATCCCCAAGTCAAGTAAAGACTTTCGAATCTTCGTAAGTGAAGTGATTAGAGAACTCAGAATTAAACGCACTTTAAAACAAAGGTTTTTAGGCATAGTAGTTGTAACTATTTGCATTCTCCGAAAAGGCGGGAAAGCTTTCTATCATCGTTTTAAAAAATCATTTCAGCTTGGCATTAGGCGGACTCCTTTAGCAGGGACGTTAATTAGGCACCGATGATTTATAAACTTAATATATTCAGTTCGAAGACAAAGGCTGTAAAATCGAAAGTGGTTCAAAAGGGGCATTTAGAAAAACTGGTCAAATTTGGTAATTACCTGTGGTGAGAAATCCGGCTCGCCTATGAAGACTATTTGATGAATATGGCATAAAACAGGAGAAGAAATTATAAATGATTACGGGACTTCTTAAAAAAGATATGCGAAGATATCTACCTTCAGTGATTGCCCCGGCAATAATGGGGCTGATTGCTATCCCTATTGTTACTCGCCTGTTTCCCCCAGGGGATTATGGAAACTATGTTTTAGTGATAGCCACAGTTGGTATATTCTCCACTATTGTAGGGTGGTTATCTATGTCTGTTATCAGGTTTTATCCTGCCTATGAACGAGATGGGAAACTTGATGAATTTTATGCAAACATAATAAAATTGACTATTATCTCAATATTGGTTATTTCTCTTGCTTTTTTAAGCATTCTTTTATTTATCAGATCCCGCATTTCAACAGATGTATATTCTCTAATGAGGATTGGTATACTCGTATTTATTTTAACTTCGGGTTTTGGTATACTCCTTCATTTTCTCAGAGCAAAACGCCAAGTAAACTGGTATACTGGCTTTTCTGTATGGAAGAGTATAACAGCGCTAGGTTTTGGAATACTCTTAATAATGGCTTTTCATTTTGGTGTTGAAGGTTTGCTTTGGGGTTCTATATTGAGCGTGGCGGTAGTTTTTCCTCTGCTTTGGAAAAAGGCTGTAGGGAAAGTTTCCTTAGGCCCAAGAAATATTTCTCTTCCGCTGACTTCAGAAATGGCGAAATATGGTTTCCCCTTAGTGGTGGGCAGTCTTGCTGCCTGGATACTGAGCCTTTCTGACCGTTATATCTTAGAACTTTTTCGGGGTAGTCATGAGGTAGGAATATACTCTGCCAGCTATGCTATCTCAGAGCATAGCATACTACTCATTGCCACTCTATTTTGGTTGGCATCTACTCCAATTGAAATGAGTATGTGGGAGAAGCAAGGGAAGAGGGCGAGCCAAGAGTTTATCAGTGAGGTCACCCGGTATTACCTCCTTATAGGACTTCCTGCGGCAGTAGGATTAAGCGTATTGGCAAAGCCGGTTATTGCTGTTTTCACCGGCCCAGAGTATTATCAAGGATATACAATCATTCCACTGGTTACCTTTGGTGCTTTCCTTCTTGGACTTCAGCGAAGATTTTCATCAGGATTAACCTTCTATAAAAAAACCAATCTTATTATGGCCGCTATCATTGTATCAGGACTATTAAATTTGGGACTTAACTTTCTCTTGATACCTAAATACGGCTATATGGCAGCCGCATTTACCACCCTTCTCAGCTACGCCTTTCTTGTGGCAGCAATGGGGGTTGTTTCGAGGAAATATTTCATTTGGGAATTTCCATTTAAGGTTTTAGCAAAAGCAGTTTGTGCTTCAGTGGTGATGGGGATAGTAGTATATTATGTAGGCGGTAGTTTAACCTCTTCAGCCCTATTGAACTTAATTTTAGGCGTATGTTCAGGTACACTAGTATATATTATGATGCTTTTTTTATTACGGGAATTTAGGCCGAGTGAGATTCAGGCATTGTTAGCCTTAAAAGCAAAGATTTGGGGTAGTGTTAGGTGGCAAAACAGAAAGACAATATAATGGACGTAAAGACAAGAAAACTAAAGGGATCTGTGGAAAAGGCTTACACTGAATTTGCTAAAAGGTGTCAAAATTGGCCTAATAAATATGATATTATTCGGCAAACTGGCAAAATGCTCTCTGATTATGATCTTTTGTCAAGAGTAGATTTAGTGGGTAAAAAAATTCTAAACATTGGTTGTTCAGAACCAGATGACGAGGTGTATTTCGTTAACTTAGTGAAAGAATGGCATACTATAGATATCAATGAGGCGATAGTCCGAACAGCAAGAAAATTAGCTGCTGAAGTGTTACCGCAGCATCTATACTCCAAGCTGAAATTCATTGTGGGTGACGCTACTAAGCTCGATTTGAAAGATGGGTATTATGATGTGGTGGTTTCTTTTTCCACTATAGATCACATTCCGGGAAAAGAAAATAGGATGAAAGCGATAAACGAGATGTGTCGGGTGTTGAAGACGGGGGGATATTTAATTGTTACTGTTCCTAATAGATGGGATGTAATTTATTCTTATCGTTCTAATAAGTTACAAAGGGAAGGTAAGGCCATATTTGGCTATGAATATCAGTTTTCACCTCTGGAGCTAAAAAAGATGCTCACATCTAATGGGCTTAAAATGATTGATTGTGCGTCGACCGCCTTCAACCCTTATTCTTATTTTGATAGGATATTGAGGAAATTAAAACTTCATAAGATCAAGATTTATTTTGGAACAAGGTTTGGTTTTCTTGCTCAAAAGATTTGAGTCATTGTCGAACCGGAGGGAGTAGAATGACATCGTTGAATACCAAATCTAAATATTATCTCCACAAAGTAAAGACTTTACCGACTCAGGTGTTAGTAAAAAAGGCTTTACGTAAGGTTAGAGGCAAAAGTGTAGATACTATTGACAGAATATTTGCCAATGCGCTTGGCACTGAAATGACAGATACAGAATTTTTGAGGAAAGCCTGGGATTCAAAGTATAAATTTCAAAATTTAGAAGAATTGAGGAAACATTTTTATAATAAAAGAAAACCGGAATTTTTTATTGATTCCTCAAAGCGGGGAGAAATAACTTCCGTTATCTGTGAGCATTTTTCAGACGCTTTAAGTAAGGTCGCTGCCGAAGCTGATAAAGTTTGCGAGCATATTTTTAATCTACTTGGCTCTGGTGATGTAAATTTAGGAAAAAAAATTGATTGGCATCTTGATTTTAAAACAGGTTATTGCTGGAGTCCTAAGAAATATTATAAGGATATAGAAATACCTTATGGAAAAGCAGATATAAAACTTCCCTGGGAACTTTCCAGATTTCAGCATTTGGCTATGCTTGGTGAAGCATATTGGTTGACCAATAATAAAAAATATAGTAAGGAATTTGTCAATCAAATTTGTGATTGGATAGATAACAATAAGCCCAAGTTTGGTATTAACTGGCACTGTACAATGGATGTAGCTATTCGTGTTTGCAATTGGATTTTAGGATATTACTTTTTTAAGGATTCAAAAGGAATAACTGATGAATTTTTATTAAAATTTTTAAAAAGTATCTTAATTCACGGAAAGCATATTAGAAAAAATTTGGAATACAGTAGCAAACTAACTTCAAACCACTACCTCTCTGATATAGCTGGCCTGGTCTATCTAGGAACAATGTTTCCCGAATTTAAAGAAGCAACGGAGTGGAAGGATTTTGGTATTCAAGAACTTGTTAAGGAGATGAAAAAGCAGGTTTATCCGGATGGAGTAGATTTTGAGGCTTCAACTTGCTATCACCGATTGGTTTTAGAACTTTTCTTTTTTTCTACATTGGTGGTAGTAATAAATGATGAAGACTTTAAAAGCAATAATTATGCAGAAATTGCCCAAAAAATCTTTGGGAAAGAATATGTTCAAAGGCTTTATAAAATGTTTGAGTTTGTTCTTCACGCCCTAAAGCCTAATGGCAAAATGCCACAGATTGGAGATAATGATAGTGGCAGGCTTTATATATTTGCTAAGCGAGAAGTGTTAGATATGCGGTATTTGCTTACTCTTGGGGCAATATTCTTTAAAGAACCTAAGTTTAAAGTTGGGGAATTTGGTTTTTGTGAAGAAGTGCTGTGGGTTTTCGGAGAAAAAGGCTATAACATCTGGCAGAATTTAGGAGAGAATTGTCTTGCAAATATTGGTAGCCGCGCATTTCCCAATGCTGGATGGTATATAATGAGGAATGATAAAAATTATATGATTATCTCCTGCGGACCTAATGGTCAAAATGGAAATGGTGGTCATTGCCATAACGATAAGTTAGGTTTTGAATTATGTATTGACGGAGAGGTTGTAATTGTGGATCCAGGCACTTATGTTTATACGCCGAGTCCTGATGCAAGAAATAAATTCAGAAGCACAGCATCTCATAATACAGTGATGATTAATGATAAAGAACAGAATAGATTCAATAGGAAAAACTTGTTTCAAATGAAAGACGAAGCAGGTGCAAAATGTTTAAAATGGAAAACAGGAGATAAAGTAGATATTTTTATTGGAGAACATTATGGATATAAGCAACTTTTTCAGATTGTTATCCACCGAAGAGAAATAAAATTTTATAAAAAAGAAGGCACATTGGAAATAACCGATAGATTGGAGGGAACAGGAAAGCATAATTTAGAATGGAATCTTATTTTATCACCAGAGCTTAAACAGAAATTAGAAATTAACTCAGATAAACTCCAATGGCACAAAGTGCCTGCTTTTTATTCTCCTGAATATGGACTAATTATTAAAACCGAGAAGTTTATCTCAGCGTTAAAAGCGTTGATTCCTGCTGAAGTAAAATTTTCAATAGAGAGTTAAAATTTTAGGTAGAAATTAATGGTAACTATCAGAGCTGATTCAATAAAAAGAATCTTAATGATAACGGACACCTTTCCTCCCCACGTAGGAGGAGGTGGTACTATACGAATGGTAAAGTTTGCCAAATATTTTTCTCTTAAAAAATGGAAGGTTACGATTTTGACTACAACTGCTAAGAGAACAGCAGCCGGCGAAGATAAAGAACTGTTAAAAGAAATTTCTTCTAATTATATCCAAATTCATAGAGTGGGAACAACGATTTTGAATTTTGGCGAAAGATTGAAGAATATTTTAGGGAAAAGAGGGGGAAAGCTAGATATAAATAAGACTAAAAAAAGGAGAAATCTAATTGCTGCTTTATTGGCAATCCCAGATAGCTTAAATATCTGTATTTTAACAATGGTATGGGCTGGATTAAGATTGATTAGAAAAGAGAAAATCAATTTTATTATTGCCTCTTCTCCCAGTTTTTCGATTTTAGTAGTAGGTTATTTTTTAAAAATGATAAGTGGGAAACATTTCATTGTAGATATTCGTGACGATTGGGCGGGGAGCCCGGCACATTCTTATGATTTTAATTTCCGCAAGATAATAGATCTTTTTTTAGAGAGAAAAGTTATGAGATTAGCGGATATGATTATTGCCACTTCGACAGGGATAAAGAAGAGTTTGTTAGAAAAACATCCAATGATTCCTGGTGAAAAAATTAGAATAGTTTTTAATGGATTTGACCCGCAGGATTTTGAGATAAAAAGTTCAATAAATAAGAATTCAGAAAAATTCATAATATCTTATCTCGGGGTACTTAATTATGTGAAGACCCCTCAATATATTTTTGAGGGATTAAAGGAAGCTATTCAAAGAGAACCAGAGATTGGAAATTATATAAAGCTGCGTCTGGTTGGAAAGCGTCATTCCTGGGTAAAGAAATTAGTAAAGGAAGAAAATTTAGAGGATTTCGTTGAATTTACTGGATTTGTAAGTCATAAAAAGAGTATTCAATATATGCTTACCTCTGATATTTTGGTGCTCATCCTTTTTAAAGAAGAAGGTGGGGATACAGCTGTTCCTGGAAAATTATATGAATATTTAGCAGCAAGAAAGCCAATATTAGCATGTGTGTGTGAGGGCGAAACAAGAAAATTTGTAATTCAACAAAGAGTAGGTAAAGTAACCTCCCCTAAAGGCATAGATAGTATCGTTAATGCTATTATTGAGTTTTACCAGGAGTGGAGAAAAGGGGAATTAAAAAAATATAGTATGTCATCTTCCTTATTAGGCCAATACAGTAGAGAAAAAGCAGTAATAGGATTAATTGATCTCCTGACTAAAATGGAATAAAGGTAATTACGAAATAAAAATATTAAATATAAAACAAGAGAGATAAGAAGTATTTACTCCCAAAACCTAGACTGAGCGGAAAAAGATGGTATAACGAAATTGCAATTTTCACCCCTAAAGCAGATAGAGTAAAATTTCAAAATAGAAGGAGGGTTAAAAAGTACCTTACACTGGATTATTTATTTTTATGATATCTAGCCAAGATATCATAAATGAAAAAGGTTGGCAAAATAGATGTGTAGACAAAAAAGAAAATCAAGCGATAGTGGGATCTTTGCGGTATTTAGTTAAAGCTTTAGTGGGGGCTTTTTTTAAAGGAAGAAAAGATGGAAATAAGTGTTGTTATACCAACAAAAGACAGACCCCTTGATCTTGATCAATGCATCAATTCAATTTTGAGCCAAACATTCCCCCCTGAAGAAATTATTATTATCGATGATGGTGAGCTTTCAGAAAATTTTATAGAAAAAATTAAAAATAAAATAAAAGAAAAGGAAATTATATGTAAATATATCAGAAAGAAAATACCGGGGCTCTTGATATCTCGCAATCTCGGTGCTTCTAAATCGGAGAATTCCATTGTCTTATTTCTCGATGATGATGTAATATTGAACAAGGACTATATAGAAATATTAAAAAAATTGGGAAAAACATCAAAACGAGCAAAAAATTGGGGATATCGGTGGTATTATTAAAAATTTACGTAAAATAAGTGGCTTAGAAAAATTTTATTATAAGTTATTCTTCTTATCTTCACCGATAAAATGGGATGTTACAAACGTAGGCTTCCAGGTCTGGGATCCATCAATCAGAGAAAAAGAAAAAGTTTATTATCTTCCTGGTGGGATTGCATCTTTTAAAAAGAGTTTGATAGAAAAGCTACCCTTTAAACAGTTAAGCCCTGGGAGAACTCCTTCAGATGATATTGAATTTTTTCTACGAGCAAAAAAGGCCGGTTACTTCTTTTACCTCGATCCAAGAGCAAAGCTCTTCCATAAAATCTCTCTTATGGCGAGAGAAAATGAGTTTACCAAGGGGAGAAAGGAAGGTTTCGATCAATGTATTATTTTTAGGGATAATGTTGAAAAAAATCTGAAAAACTATTTAAAATTTATTTGGTTGAGTATAGGTTGGATTTTGCGTCAATTTTTGTCTGGATATGTAAGAAAAGCCATGGGTCTAGTGGTTGGTTATATAAAGGTGGAAACTTTGGGTATAAAGGAAATTTCGAGGTTCAGATAAAATGTGTGGTATATGTGGGATTTTGAACTTTGAAAGGAATGAATTAGTTGATGAGAATTTACTATATAAAATGACCAATGTTGTCCACCATCGGGGGCCGGATGATGAAGGATTTTATCTTGAGAGGAATATCGGCTTAGGAGTAAGGCGTCTGGCGGTTATCGATCTGGAGACCGGACATCAGCCGATACATAATGAGGATGAAACCATCTGGATTGTCTCCAATAGTGAGATTTATAATTTCAAAGATTTGAGGAAAGATTTAGAAAAGAAAGGACACAGGTTCTACACTAAGAGTGATACAGAAGTAATTGTTCATCTTTATGAAGATTATGGAACAGATTGTGTAGGATACTTGAGGGGAATGTTTGCTTTTGCCATCTGGGATGAAAGAAAAAGAGAATTGTTCCTGGCTCGGGATCGTTTAGGTCAGAAACCGTTAATTTATACTGTAGTCAATAATTCTTTAATCTTTGCTTCTGAGATAAAGTCCATTCTAATAAATCTAGAAGTTGAGAAAGAAGTCAACTTAGAAGCACTCCACCATTATCTGACCTACCAATATATTCCCGCTCCTCTAACTATGTTCTCCGGAATCAAAAAGCTTCCTCCAGCGAGTACCTTAATTTGTAATGCAGATGGTGAAATAAAGATTGAACGCTACTGGAAGCTTAATTATAAAAATAAATTGGAGCTTTCTGAACCAGAATATTGTAAGAGAATTCTGGAGTTACTTAGAGAAACGGTACAGTTAAGACTAATCAGTGATGTTCCTCTGGGAGCATTCTTATCTGGCGGTATTGATTCTTCGGCAATTGTAGGGATAATGAGCCAGTTGATGAATAAACCGGTGAAGACCTTCTCCATCGGTTTTGAGGAAGAGGACTTCTCTGAAATAAATTATGCCCGAACTGTAGCAGAATATTTTAAGACAGACCATCATGAGTTTATTGTTAAACCAAAGGCGATAGAAATCTTACCAAAACTTATCTGGCATTATAATGAGCCCTTTGCCGATTCTAGTGCTCTACCTACTTATTATCTCGCCCGCGAGACGAGGAAGCATGTTACGGTAGCCCTGAATGGCGATGGTGGGGATGAAAACTTCGCTGGCTATGATAGATATCGAGCGAATATGCTCGCTTCCTATTTTGATCGTATTCCCCAACCTTTAAAGAGGGTAGCAGTAGGTGTAGCAGAGAAATTTCCTGTTAGAAAAGCAAAGAAATTCTTCCAAGCAATAAATGAATCTCCCGAGAGGCGCAACATCCGCTGGCATTGCTTCTTTGACAATGAAAGAAAGGATAAACTTTATAGCGAAGAAATGAAAAAGAGACTATCTTATTTAGATACCTATGACTATATGATAAATGTATTCCGGGAAGCAAAAGCAGATGACTTTTTAGATAAGATTCTATATACAGACATCAACACCTATCTTCCGGAAGATCTATTGGTTAAGATGGATATTGCCACCATGGCTAATTCCCTGGAGACCAGATCTCCCTTTTTGGATCATGAGCTTATAGAGTTTGTTGCTAGAATACCATCGAACTTGAAACTGAAAGGCCTGACCAGTAAGTATATCTTGAAAAAAGCTCTGAAAGACCTCTTACCTAAAGAAATCTTAAAGAGAGGAAAAATGGGCTTCGGGATACCAATAGGAAAGTGGTTCAGAAAAGAGTTAAGAGACTACCTGAAAGAGATTTTATTAGATGTCAAGAGTCTAAAGAGAGGATATTTTAGGAAAGAAACAATAGAGAAATTATTGACAGAGCATACTTCTGGCAGAGTGGACCATGGCTATCGGCTCTGGGCGCTCCTCAACCTGGAATTGTGGCACCAGACATTTATAGATAAGAAGATATGAAAAAAATCAATATCCTATATCTGATAATAGGCTTAGAAATTGGAGGGACAGAGATTCAACTTCTGGAACTCCTCAAAAAATTGGACAGAAAGAAGTATAACCCTATGGTTTGTTGTATGAAGAAGAGGGGAGTTTTAGCGGATGATATGGAGAAAATGGGCATTAAGATAGAGTCGTTAAACATCAGAAATAGATTTAATTTCTTAGCCCTTCCCAGGTTAGTAAAAATATTAAGGAGGGAAGGGATTGATATTCTTCATACCTTTCTCTTCCGGGCCAATATCTTGGGTCGCCTAACGGGCAGAATGGTCAGGGTGCCAATTGTCATCTCTAGTGAGGAATGCATTAAGCTAAAAAAGAAAAAAATATCTATCTTAATCGATAGGCTAACTTCGAGGTGGGCAGATAGGATTGTCGTCATTTCTGAAGCCATAAAGAATACCCTAACCAAAAGAGAAAAAATTAATCCGGAAAAGATTGAAGTTATCTATAATGGCATCGATCTAAGTAGCTTCAGGGTAGAAAATAAAAGAGAGAAAGATTCAATACCGAAGGTGGGAATAGTTGGTCGTCTTCATCCAGATAAAGGCCATCGCTATTTTCTAAAAGCAGCAGCCCAGACAATAAAGAAAGAACCAAAAGTAGAATTTCTCATTGTTGGCCATGGACCGTTGAGGGGAGAACTAGAAGATTTGAGCAATGAATTAGCCCTATCTGATAAGGTTGTTTTCGTGGGAGGGCGTCGAGATATTCCTCAGATAATGTCTTCTCTGGATATTCTGGTTCTCTCTTCCCTAGAAGAAGGTCTGGGCAATGTTCTCTTGGAAGCTATGGCCTGTGGGAGACCAGTGGTGGCTACTAAGGTGGGAGGGGTGCCAGAAGCAGTCCTCGATGGTGAGACTGGCATTTTGGTTTCCCCCAAGAATCCAGATGCCCTGGCCCAGGCGACCCTTAAGTTATTGATGAACCGAGCCCTGGCCAAGGGTATGGGTCAGGCAGGAAGGAGAAGGGTAGAGAAATATTTTAGTATAGATAGAATGGTAAAAGAAACAGAAAAGGTGTATAATAATCTCATTCAGGAGAAACTGTTTTGAAAGGATCCTTAATGAATTTCAGTTTAATATTAGCTTTACTATTAATAGGTTGCCAGGCTCAAGAGAAAATTCGATTTCCTGAAAACATAAAAATCATTGATTTTCAAAACGGTGAGATAATAAAAGGTAACCATCATTTTGTTTATGAGGACTATAAACAACCGCAGCTTAGAATACTAAGAGAACAGGAAAAGTTAGACCAAGCAGTTAAAAAAGCAAAAACGGAATTTGAGAAGTTTATCCTTCTTCGCAATTGGGTAAAATCCCAATGGGTACATAGTATTCCCCAACCCTATCCTCCTTGGAATGCTTTAATTATTCTTGATTGGATAAGGAAGGGTAAGACTGGAGGGTTTTGCGCCCAATATGCTGTAGTCTATGTTCAGGCCTGCCTATCCCTAGGATTACAGGCACGTTATATTGATATTAACTGTAAAGGAGGAACGGGACATTTCTTAACTGAAATATGGTCTAACGACTATAATAAATGGGTAGTTATGGATCCCGATTTTAATATCCATTACGAAAGAAATGGTACTCCCTTAAACGCCTTAGAATTACATAATGCCTGGGTAAATAATAACTGGCAAGATATAGAAATAATCCAAGGTTACCCACCATCCAAGATTCATCGTATCGATGATTATAAATATAACCTCATTGATTACTACTATGATATCAGTATTGACTTAAGAAATAATCATCTTTCCCAACCAAATAATTTTTGGGATAGAAAGCATGGCTATCTAAGCTGGAGAGATGAATATACTCAAGGTCGTTCAACAAGCTACACCAAATTTTCTAATCGAAAACAAGATTTTTATTGGCCATTAAATCAAACCGTGATCAAGTTAACTAAAACAAGCGAGCCAGATTTATCGAAAGTAGATCTTGAAACAGTTACTCCTAACTTTGAAACTTTTTTAACTAAAATTAATCATTCTCAATGGTCCAAAACGAATCCACCCTTCTTTTGGAAGTTAAAGAAAGGTTCTAATATTCTGGAGGCGAAAAGTAAGAATAAATTTGGAATATCAGGGCCAACAAGTTACATTATTATTGATTACATAGGAAGTGATTAAAATGTCAAAGTATTATTTTATTGCCTTTTTATCTTCTCTTATCTTAGCCTTTCTATTGACTCCTCTGGTCAGGAGGATGGCCTTTAGATTTGATATTCTGGATCATCCCCGGGCACCGGTAAAGGTTCATAAGGAACCGGTTCCCTACCTGGGAGGAGTAGCCATTTTCCTCGCCTTTCTGATTCCGGTAATAGCCGGATTCTTTCTTCTCAACATTCCGGAAGAAGGGAAGCCGCAACTGCTGGGCATTCTTTTAGGGGGGACGATAATCATTGCCTTGGGCTTAGCCGATGATCTGCAGGGCCTCTCCGCCAGGACGAAACTCTTCGTAGAAAGCCTGGCAGCCATAGTTTTAATTATGTTTGGTGTAAGGCTTAAGTTCCTACCCTTCTGGCCCAGCATTCCTCTAACTATACTCTGGGTAGTGGGAATCATCAATGCCTTCAATATTATCGATATTATGGATGGTCTATCGAGCGGGGTGGTCTTCATTGCCTCTTTAGCCTTAATTGCTATCGCCCTACCTGGTAATCAGGTCTTTGTTATCTTAGCCTGCGTTGCCCTGGCTGGTGCTTCTTTAGGATTCTTAAGATATAATTTCTTTCCGGCAAAGATCTATATGGGGGATGCGGGAAGCCTATTCTTAGGATTTACCATGGCTGCCCTGGCTATCGGGACGAGTTATACCGCAGTAAATAGAATTGCCCTCTTCGCCCCCATCCTCATTTTAGGGATCCCCATCTACGATGCCTTCCTGGTCACCACCTTACGAACAAAGAAAGGTCGATCTATCTTGCGGGCGAGCAATGACCACTTTGCTCTTCGCTTGGTGGCCTTTGGATTAAGTCGGAAGAAGACAGTCCTGATTGTCTATCTAATAAGTATCTTGTTAGCCATCGCCGGAATAATTGTCACTCTGGTAGAAATTAAATGGGCTATTTTTATCTATTGCTTAGTTATCTTAATCTCCTTTTTAGTTGGCCATCGATTGGCTCAAATTGAGATGAGAGAAGAGATCCATGGTTGAGGTAATTATCTTAGGTGCCGGGCTTTCTGGCTTAACTTGCGCCTATTATTTAAGAAAAGATTATTCCATATTTGAGAAAGAATCGAAAGTGGGAGGATTGTGCCGTTCAGAGAGAATAGACGGCTTTACTTTTGACTATACTGGGCACTTACTCCATCTTAAAAAAGACGAGAATAAAAGACTGGTCAGGAAACTTTTAGGGAAAAATCTCTTTCTTCAGAAGCGAAAAGCCTGGATTTATTCTAAGGGAATCTATACCAAGTATCCCTTTCAGGCCAACATCTATGGATTACCCGAAGAGGTTATAAAGGAGTGTATCAGTGGCCTCCGAGAAGCTAGGACTAACCGTAAACGGTACACCGTAAACCGTAAACCCGTTGATTTCAAAGAGTGGATCTATAGAAACTTTGGAAGGGGCTATGCTAAGCACTTCATGATTCCCTATAACGAGAAGTTATGGACCGTTCCCTTAGAAGAGATGTCCACAGAGTGGACCAAGAGGTTTATCCCCATTCCTACATTGAAGGAGGCATTAGCTGGGGCAAGGGGAAGGCAGGAGAAGGACTTTGGTTATAATATCCGATTCTATTATCCCTTAAAGGGGGGGATAGAAAAACTGCCCAAATCCTTCCTCTCACATATTAAGAGAGTGAATTTAAAAACAGAAGCGACCAGAATCTTGTTTAAAGATAAAAAGATTAAATTAAGTAATGGCAGAGAGATAAGATACCAAAAATTGGTGTCTACCATTCCTTTACCAGAACTGATAAGAATTATTGACCGAGTTCCAGGAGAGGTTAGTAAGGCTTCTAAGCGTTTAAGATATATTTCAGTCTTTAATCTAAATCTGGGAATTGAGCGAGAAAATATATCAGATAAGCACTGGCTTTACTTTCCAGAAAAAGAATTCGCTTTCTATCGGGTGGGCTTTACCTCCAACTTTTCTCCCTATCTCGCCCCTAAAGGAACGAGTTCTATCTATACCGAAGTCTCCTATTCTAAAGATAGACCTCTTGATAAGAAGAAAATAGTAAAGAAGGTAACCGAGGATTTAATAAAGGCAGGCATTATTACTTCCCGGGATAGAATTCTGGCAAAACTTGCCTTAGATATCAAATATGCCTATCCTCTCTATGATCATGACTACAGAGAGAGTGTGGCTATCGTTCAAAGATTTTTAAGAAAGAATAATATCTATTCCCTAGGAAGGTTTGGCTCCTGGGAGTATCTCTCCATGGAAGATGTCATTAATCAAGGTAGAGAAACAGCCCAACTAATCAGTAAGCAAGTAGGAAAGTAGGAAAGTAAAAAAGTAAAAAGAGGTTAGATTATGAAGGTTTTAGTAACGGGAGTGGCGGGGTTCATCGGTTCCCACTTAGCAGAAGGATTATTAAAATTAGGATGGGAAGTAAAGGGGATCGATTCTTTTACTGACTATTATTCTCGCAAGATTAAAGAGAATAATCTAAAAAACCTTAAAGAGAATAAAAATTTCTCTTTTGTAGAAGGCGATCTCTTAGAAATAGACCTGAAGAAAATCTTGGAAGGGGTTGCTTATCTCTTCCATGAAGCCGCCCAACCGGGAGTAAGAGAAAGCTGGGGGAAGCGTTTTGGGCTCTATATCCAAAATAATATTACGGTAACGCAAAGACTATTGGAAGAAACAAAGAAATTTCCCTTGAAGAAATTCATCTTAGCTTCCTCTTCCTCCGTTTATGGAGAGAGCCCCTTACCTACGAGGGAGGATAATATTTTAAAACCCGTATCCCCTTACGGAGTTACCAAATTGGCCTCGGAAAATCTGGGCTACCTTTACTATAAGTCTTTTGAAGTGCCGGTGATTGCTTTACGCTACTTCACATTATATGGTCCGAGGCAGAGACCGGATATGGCCTTCCACAAATTCATTAAGGCCTTATTGAACGATGAAGAGATTACTATCTATGGGGATGGGAATCAGACCCGGGACTTTACCTATATCGCTGATACTGTAGAGGCGACCATAAAGGCAGCCCAAAGTAAAGTAGCTGGAGAGATAATAAATATCGGGGGAGGAGCACAAGTCACCGTAAATGAAACCTTAAGAATATTGGAAGAGATTACCAGAAAGAAAGCAAGGATAAGATATATCGAGAAGCAAAAGGGAGATGTGCTACATACCTTTGCCGATATATCAAAGGCGAAGAGATTATTGAACTATCAGCCCAAGGTAAAGTTAAGAGAAGGTCTGGAGAAAGAAGTAGCCTGGCTTGCAACCGCCAAAGCGCAAAAGTAAAAGTAAAAACGCAGAGAATATTATGAGAAAGTTAAATGTTCTGCATGCCATTACTAAGTTGGAACTGGGTGGAGCGCAGGAGAATACCCTCTATACTCTTCAGAACCTAAATCGGGAGAGATATAACCTTTTCTTAGCCGCCAATGATGAGGGAATTCTAATAAAGAAGGCGAGAGAATTAAAGGATGCAAAAGCATTCTTTATTTCAGAGCTCATACGCCCCCTCAATCCCTTGAAGGATTTAATTGCTTTGATTAAACTAGTTCACTTTTGTAAAAGAGAAAAAATAGACATCATCCATACTCATTCCTCAAAGGCCGGGATCCTGGGGAGGTGGGCAGCCCGGTTAGCCAGGGTACCGATCATTACTCATACCATTCATGGCTGGGGCTTCTATCCCAAGCAGAATCTCTTGAAGAAGAAACTCTTCATTCTCCTGGAGAAGATAACAGCTAAAATTACGGATAGATTGGTTGCTGTCTCCCGAGCAAATATTGAGACTGGGATAGAGAATAGAATTGGAAGGAAAGAAAAGTATACTCTTATCCGAAGTGGAATAAAACCATCCCGATTCCAGAATATGGAAGTGGATATTGGGGAAAAAAGGAAGGGGTTGAGTCTTGAGGAGGATACTAAAGTAGTGGCCATGATCGCCCCCCTCAAGCCCCAGAAGGCCCCTCTGGACTTTGTTAAAGTGGCCAATCAAGTAATAAAGAAGAAGCCCAAAACTCAATTCCTTTTAATCGGGGATGGGGAATTGAGGCCAGAGATTGAAGAGTTAATAAAGGAACTCAATTTAGAGAAGAAGGTAATCCTCACTGGCTGGAGAAGAGATATTCCCCAGATTTTAAGAATTGCAGATATCTTAGTCTTAACCTCTCGCTGGGAGGGCCTTCCCCGAGTCTTTCCCGAAGCCATGGCGAGTGAGTTGCCCATCGTTGCTACTAAAGTAGATGGCGCCCCAGAGGCCATAGAAGAAGGAATAAATGGATTCTTAGTCTCTGTGGGAGAGATCAGGGGCATGGCAGAGAAGATAATCACTCTGTTAGATAATCCCGAAATGGCAAAGGAGATGGGAAGGAGGGGAAAGGAGAGGGCCTTCCCAGAGTTTGATATCGATTTAATGGTTAAAAAGATCGATGATCTCTATCAAGAACTAATTAGGAGTAAAAGACTTAGATGCAAAGATTAGAAAGATTGAGAGAGAGGATGGTCGAAAAGAAGATCCCCGCTCTCCTATTAACCAATCCCGTAAACATAGGTTATCTAAGTGGCTTCGTTGGTTCTGAGGATGCCGTCTTAATCACTCTGAAGAAAGCAACGCTCTTCACCGACTTCCGCTATCTGGGAGAGGCAAAGAAAAAGGTAATTAAATTCCAGATAAAAAAGAGAAAAGGCCCACTCCTCAAGGCCTTAGCCCCTGTCCTGAATAAGCCAAAGATTAAAAAATTAGGATTTGAGGCAGAGCATCTATCCTATTCTCGCTATCGTCTTTTTTCTAAAAATCTAAAGGGAATCAGATTAATCCCCACCAAGGGATTGGTAGAGAACCTTCGCCGTATTAAAGATCAGGGAGAGATTAAATCAATCAAGAAAGCAATTAGAATTACCGAAAATGCTTTAGCTAACACGCTAAAGAAAATAAGAAATTCCATGAAAGAAAGAGAACTTTCTGCTCTCTTAGAATATGAACTAAGGAAGGCTGGAGCAGAGGGAAGAGCCTTTCCTCCCATAGTCGCCTTTGGTAAGAGGACTTCTTATCCCCACAGTAAACCCTCTTCAGCGAAACTGAAGAAAGGGAATGTGGTCAAGATAGATTGTGGAGCAATTTATCAAGGATACGTTTCTGATCTTACCCGTACCTTTGTCTTGGGGAGGGCAACTAAAAAGCAGAAGAGAATTTACTCCCTTCTTTATCAAGCACAGAGTGCGGCCATAGAGAAGATTAATCCGGGAATAGAATGTTCCCGAATAGATAGCGTAGCCCGGGATATAATCACCAGGGAAGGTTATGGAAAGTTCTTCGGCCATGGACTGGGTCATGGAATAGGGAGGGAAGTACATGAAGGACCCTATCTGAAATCAGGAGATCATACCCTTCTTGAACCAGGAATGGTTTTGACAGTAGAGCCGGGGATCTACATCCCAGGATGGGGTGGAATGAGAATTGAGGACATAATCCTAGTTACTGAGAGGAGATGCGAAATATTGAGTAGACGAGCCCCAAAAGAATTACCAGAACTATAAAGGCGGAAGGCAGAGATGATCTCCACAAAGGATTTTAAAAGAGGAATGGCCATCATTGTAGATGGCCAGATTCATCTCATCCTCTGGTTCCAGCATCATAAGCCGGGCAAGGGTGGGGCAGTGATGCGCACCAAACTCAAGAATCTTGCTGTGGGAAGCATTATAGATCGAACATTTAGAGCAGGTACCAAGTTTGAAGAGGCACGTTTAATAAAGAAGAAGATGGAGTATCTTTATAAAGAAGGCGGGAGCCTGGTCTTCATGGATGATAAGACATACGAACAAGTAATCCTGAAAGCCTCTCAGGTAGGGGAGGGGATTCACTTCTTAAAAGAGAACACCAAGGTCGAACTTTTAACCCATAAGGGAAGGATCCTGGGGGTGGAACTGCCTATTACTGTCTCTTTAAAGGTCACTCATACTGAACCAGGGTTAAAGGGAGATCGGGCAACCTCGGGCACAAAACCGGCTACCTTGGAAACCGGTGCTATAATTCAGGTCCCGCTATTTATAAATGTTGGTGATATCATTAAGGTAGATACCAGAACCGGAGAGTATTTGGAGAGGGCCTAGAACTCGTTCTTCAGGAAGGAGTAGTGGCGGCGGGGCTCCTTCACCATTAAAATCAAAATAGCCAGGCTGATGAAGGCCACAAGAGCCGTCAGGCCAAAGACGAAGCGATAACCTATTCTATCTATTAAGAGGCCACCCAGAAGGGGAGCAATGGTTAAGGGAAGGGCGAGCAGGGTATGGCCTAATCCGATGTAGGTGGGCCTTTCTTCAGGTGGGGAAAACTCCAAGACGATATTCATATATCCCAGCATGACGGCACTCATATAGAAACCCAGGAGAATGAAGACAAGCAAGTAGAGTCCAATACTTCCGGCAAGAAGGGCCAGAACCGCTGCCGAACCAGCAAATAGAGCGCTTAAGACCATCACCCCCTTATAACCCCGCCTATCTCCTAAATATCCCCAGAGAATAAAGGTTATCGTCTGGGCCCCTAAGAGTAAGGCAGTAAATATTCCTATCCATCCCTCCGGGGCTTTTAACTTCTCAATAGCATAGAGGGCATAGAAGGGAGTGGCCATGCCTACAAAGCAGAGGACAATATTGGCTAAAAGACAATAGGAGTAATTTTTATTCCCCTTTAAAATCCTTCCTAACCCCTTGAAATATTTTCCCCAGGCCACTCTCTTTTTAACTACAGGATAAGCGGGTTCTCTATAGAAAGAAAAAACGGTCAGAGAAATTGAGGTCATAAGAAAGGCCAGCAGGAAGCAGAGAGAGAAGTTGTTGGGGAAGGGAAGATGGCCCAAGATACGACCCGCTATTAAGGCCCCCACTATTCCCAGAATGCCTCCCGCAAAGCGATTGAACCCCAGAACCCGGCCCCTCTTCTTGGGCAGGAGGATCTTCCCGATCAAATCAAGCCAGGGGACGAAGTTAAATCCTCCCGCAAGGGCATGGCATCCATAGAAAACGAAGAAGAGAAGGAGACCTGCCAGAGAACCTTTCCTTATAAAAAAATAGGTAGCCAAGGCTAAGAATAACCAGGGGAGGCGCTGCCCTATTCCTACCAAAAAGACCAGCCTCTTCTTGCGCGCTAGGGGTTCTACCAGGCGAGCAGAGATGATCTGGGGACCAAAAAAGCCCAGCATCCATAAGGCAGAAGCTAGGCCCACCACAGACTTATAGGGGGTTAATTTGCTGATGAACAGGGGGAGGATAGTGATCTCAAAGACGAACCCCAGTCCGAAGAAGAAGAAAGCCCCATCCAGAATGGTAACTACGGTATTCCATCTATGATTCTTGGTGATTTCCTTCTTCCATTCCTTTAGTTTATCATTCATACTATCTGCCTCCTTGTCTATTCTAACCCCTTTTCTTCTGTTTGACAAGGATAATTTATTATGGTATACTCAATAAGCCACGGGGGAGCTTTTGCCCCGTTAGAAGTCCCCGATGTTTACATCGGGGCGATCGCCATAGGCGCCCTACCTCTAACGGGGTTTGCTGAGATCCCCGATTTATCGAGGAAACCCCTGGAACCTGTTGGGTAATTCCAGCGGAGGGAAGTGGTACGCCGTGAATTCCTTTGCTGGATTCCTAAAGGGGTTTACGGCTTTTTTATACGCTGATGCCGGATGCGCTTCGCTGGCATCCGAGAGAGCGTGAATATCAAGCAATGACCGCAGATCTAAGCGCAGATTAACGCAGATAGAGAGGGGAAAAGTGAAGGAAGAAATTTATCGTATATTCGATGCCAATATCAATCGGGCGAGAGAGGGATTGCGGGTCTGTGAGGAGGTGGCCCGGTTCATCCTTTGTGATGAGAAACTGACTAAGAAACTCAAAGGTATTCGTCACCAGGTAACAAAGATTATCCAAAGCCTAAAGATTGACACTAAAAGATTATTTGCCATTCGTGATGTCCAAAAGGACGTGGGGGCCAGAACCTATCCCAGGAGTGAAGGAAGAAGAAAAAGCTACCAGGACATCGTTACCTCTAATATGAAACGGGCGGAAGAATCCCTGAGGGTCTTAGAGGAGTTTACTAAAAAGATCAATCCTTCTGCAGGAGCAAGGTTTAAAAAACTACGCTTTCAAGCCTACGATCTAGAAAGGGAATTGTTGGAAGGGTTAGAAGAAATAAAATGAACCTCGAGCTATACGTTATTATCGATAGAAAGATGATAAAGGATAGATCGCCCATTCAGGTAGCAAGGGAAACAATTACAGGAGGAGCAACCGCTATCCAGTTGAGGGGGAAGGATATGGAGAGCAGGGATTTATGTACTCTGGCCTCCTCCCTTAAAAAGATAGTCAAAAAAGGGAGGGCGTTATTTCTAATTGACGATCGGGTAGACATCGCTTTAGCCGTAGACGCTGATGGAGTACATTTAGGAAGTGATGACCTCCCAATAAAGATAGCAGGAAAGCTTTTAGGGAAGAAAAAGGTTATCGGAGCTACGGTGCGCAATCTCTCTCAAGCACTAAAGGCCCAAAGGGAAGGAGCAGGCTATCTCAGCCTGGGACCCATCTTCTCTACTAAGACGAAGAAAGACCTACCCCCGCCACGAGGCTTGAAAGCAATTACCCAGATTAAGAAGAAGATTAGAATTCCCTTGATCGCTATCGGTGGCATAAATAGGGATAATGTGGCCAGTGTAATAATGGCCGGGGCAGATGGGATAGCGGTGGTCTCAGCAGTAATGAGAACAGAGAATGTCCGAGAAGCTACCAGGGAATTATTGTTTAGGATTAGAGAGGTCAAGAGATGACTCAGTTAACTGAAGCCAGGAAGGGCAGAATAACAAGCCAGATGCGCTATGTCGCCAAACAAGAAGGTCTGAAGCCTGAGATAATAAGAAAAGGCATAGTAAAAGGAGAGATAGTCATTCCGGCAAACATCAGGCGAAAAAAGATTAGATGGTGTGGAATCGGCAAGGGATTGAGAACAAAGGTAAACGCCAATATCGGAACCTCTCCTCAAATGGTGAATATCAGAGATGAATTAGCCAAACTCAAAGCGGCCCAAGAGGCAGGTACAGATACCGTCATGGACTTGAGCATCGGGGGAGATCTGAGAAAGATAAGGAGAAGGATTCTAAGCACCACCGATCTACCCTTGGGTACCGTTCCCATCTATCAGGCAGCTATTGATACTGTGAAGAGAAAGAAATTTATTGGCCGGATGACGAAGGAGAATATCTTGGAAGTGATCGAAGAGCAGGCTAAAGATGGTGTGGACTTCATGACCCTTCACGCTGGAGTAACCCAGAAGACCTTAGAGATTTTAAGAAAGAAGAAGAGGATGACGGGCATCGTCAGTAGGGGAGGGGCCTTTTTGGCAGAATGGATAATTTTTAACAAGAGAGAGAATCCTCTCTATGAAGAGTATGATGAAGTCCTCAAGATTGCTAAGAGGTATGATGTCACCTTAAGCCTGGGGGATGGCCTGCGACCTGGCTCCCTAGCCGATGCCTCTGATGAGGCTCAGATAGAGGAACTGGTAACCTTGGGGAAGTTGGCAGAGAGGGCGAGGAAGGTTGGGGTGCAGGTTATGATCGAGGGACCAGGCCATATGCCCTTAGATCAGATAGAGGCCAATGTCGATTTAGAGAAGAGGCTCTGCCGTGGAGCTCCTTATTATGTCCTGGGTCCATTGACCACGGATGTTGCCAGTGGCTATGATCATATCTCCGGGGCGATTGGTGGAGCCCTGGCTGCCTGGAGAGGAGCGGACTTCCTATGCTATGTTACTCCTGCTGAGCATCTGAGACTACCCACTGCCCAGGATGTCTGGGAGGGGGTAGTCGTTACCAGGATTGCCGCCCACAGCGCAGATATCGCTAAGGGAATAAAGGGAGCAAGGGATTGGGATGATGAGCTATCAAGAGCAAGGGGAGACCTAAGATGGAAGAAGATGATTAATCTTGCCCTGGATACCAAAAAGGCCAAGAGATACCATCCCTCACTAAAGGAAGAGACCTGTACCATGTGTGGTAAATACTGCGCCATAAAAAAGGTGAAGGAATACTTTAGATGAAGATCTTTAAATTACTAAATTATTTAGCTAAGAAGAGAAAAGGAAAGGTCTATCTCGTCGGTGGGTACTTGAGAGACCTGATTCTAAAAAGGAAGAACAAAGATCTGGATTTCGTCCTTGCCCCCTTAGACGCAAAGCATCTTTCGGGGTTCACTGGCGAACTCACAGGTTTTGTAAAAGAATTTGCTGAGAAGATAAATGGTACCTTCTTCCTCTTAAACGATAGATACCAGACGAACAGGGTCATTGACAAGAAGAATGGTCTAACCTACGACTTTACCAAGATGCGTGGGAGATCGATGGAGGAAGATTTGAGGAAAAGGGACTTTACCATCAACGCCCTAGCCCTTGACCTTGAAAAACCCCTTCTCTCAGCGGTTATTAATCCCTATAAAGGAAAGGAGGATATTAAAAGGAAAATAATTAAGGTAGTTGGTAAAAAAGCATTTACTGACGACCCCTTGCGCCTCCTGCGTAGCATACGCTTCCGAGCCCTCTTGAATTTTAAAATCGAGGGCAAAACAAGAAAATTGATCTTACAGAAAGCCACGCTACTTAAGAAAGTCTCTGGAGAGAGGATAAGGGATGAACTCTTCGGGATCCTGGCCCTGAAGGAGAGCCATCAATTTATAAGAGAATTGGACGAATTGAAACTCCTTACCCAGATCATTCCAGAGATAGAAGCATTAAGAAAAACAGACCAGGAGGGCTTCCATCATCTCGATGTCTGGAAACATTCCCTCGAGACCTTAGAGCACACTGAAAAGACACTGGAGGATTTAAAGAAACTTTTCCCTAAATTTTACAGAAAGATTGATAAGCACCTGAAAGAGGAAGTGGCGGATAAGCAACCCAGGATCACCCTTTTGAAGTTAGCTACTCTTCTTCACGATTTAGGAAAACCGCAGACACAGAGCATTACTTCGGAAGGAAGAATGAGGTTCATCGGCCATGAAGAGAAGGGCGCAGAGATGACAGAGGAAATTGGGAAAAGGCTAAGGCTCTCCCGGAAAGCGATTGAAACTGTAAAGAGAGAGATCCTTCATCATATGCGACCCGGTAATTTGAGTGAAGTTCCCAAGGTGACCAATCGGGCCATCTTCAGATTCTTCCGGGACTGTAAGGAAGAGGGGATTGAGACCCTGATTCTATCCTATGGGGATAGATTGGCTGCTTGTGGCCCTCTGGCTACTCCCCGGATGATTAAGAGACATAGGGAAGTAGTAAAAGAGATGCTCGGGGATTACTATGAGAAAAAGTCCATTGTCAAGCCTAAAAGGTTAGTCAATGGGAATGAGATTATGAAAAGGTTTAAACTCTCTCCGGGACCGAAGATAGGGGAAATCTTGGAAGCACTCAGCGAGGCCCAGGTTGAGGAAAAGGTTAAGACAAAAAAAGAGGCCTTTAAATTCGTTCAGAAGTTATTAACTAATTGACCCCGCACCTTTTTCTTGAAAAAATCGTTTAACTTATTTTAGTGACACTTAAAGGTGCGGGGTTGACTTTTTTTGCCTATTGAAGTATAATATTTTATTGGGCGGACGTGATTCCCTGTCCCGCCTTTGGCGGGAAATGGCACCCCGCACCTTTGTAATGCGGGTGTGATTCAATGGTAGAATATCAGCTTCCCAAGCTGAATACGAGGGTTCGATTCCCTTCACCCGCTCCACGAAAAATGGCTACGCCATCTCGTGGCAAGCCATTTTGAGTGCCCCGTGATGGGCGGAGCGAATTTTACGGGGCATTTTATTTCTGCGAAGGAGGTAAGATGAAAAGAGCAAAGAAATTGATACGGGATATCAAAGACTTTCCCAAGAAAGGAGTGGTCTTTAAAGATATCACTACTTTACTAAAGGATGGGCCATCCTTCAGAAGGGTCATTGATCTCATGGCTGCCCGCTACAAGAACAAGAAGATAGACGTGGTAGTAGGGGTAGAGGCCAGAGGATTTATTATGGGTGCCGCTCTGGCCTATAAATTAAAAGCAGGGGTCATTCCTATTAGAAAGGCAGGAAAGCTCCCCTATAAGACCCATAGGGCAGAGTATGAATTGGAATACGGGAAGGATGCCTTAGAGGTCCACATCGATGCCATAAAGCCTGGGGACAAGGTGCTCATTGCCGATGACCTCTTAGCCACTGGAGGAACGGTCAAGGCAGCCATCAATCTCGTCAAGAAATTAAAAGGGGAGATTGTAGAGGCCACCTTCTTAATCGAACTTACCTTTCTCAAAGGTCGAGAGAAATTAAAGCCCTATAAAGTCTTCTCTCTCATCCAGTATTAAGTAAAAAGTAAGAAGTAACAATAATCATTTTAAATTTTTCATTTTGCATTTTGAATTTCAATAAGGCCTGCCCCGCACCATTATCAATAGCTCCCCGTAGCTCAGCTGGACAGAGCGTCCCCCTCCTAAGGGGAAGGTCGAGTGTTCGAATCACTCCGGGGAGGCGGAATGAGATATGGTGCGGGGCCCAGCACCAGAGCAAAGCTCGGTGCTGGACTAGTCCCGCACCGAAACAAAGTTTCTGGTGCGGGGTAAAAATCCGTCCGGGGGCGCCAGAAGGAAATATAATTGAATAGAAAGAGAATAGCAGGCTGGATTTTTCTTGTTAGCGGAATAATGATGCTTATGGGAGTGATAGGACAGATCCAGGATTTTATTCCCAGACTCCTCAAGGCAACAGAGAATATAGAGCCCTATATGCGGAATAGAATATTCCTGATAGAGTATCTCTTCCTCTTGGGATTTGGAGCAAATGGTATCTTAGCAATCTGTATCTTCCCTGGACTTAAGAGGGGAGAGAGGAGGGTCTGGGGACTGGCCTTTATTCCCACCTTCTATATGTTAATCATGGCCATCTTAATTCCTATCTTCACCCCTCAGGACTGGATGCACTCCCTTATCTACACCCTACCCTTTGGCCTGGCTATGTTTATTTCCTTAATCCTCGGCCATAAAGAAATCAAATAATTTTCTCTTAAGTTATGGTATATAAAATCTTTGCCGATATAATCGTGGTTATGCATTTTGCCTGGATATTGTTTATGCTCCTGGGGTTTATACTCACCTCATGCGGTTTCTTTTCCACCTACGTCTTCCCGCTTACGCTAAAGCTTCAGCGGACAGGTCGGACTTCGGCGGACAGATGGAAAAGATTTTTTGATAAGTGGCTCTTTAGGACACTTCATCTTTTTGGTATAGCCTATGTCAGCTTTTTAGCCATTCTGGGTAAGTACTGCCCGCTGACCATATGGGAAAATTCCTTAAGGGCGAAGTATGATCCTACTCTAACCTATTCTGGTTCGTGTATCGTTCATTATATCGAGAAGTTAATCTATCTGGATGTCAATCTATTAGTGATATTAATACCCACGATATTCATCGCTATCTTCACCCTAGTGGTATTTATAATTAAACCGCCGACAAAAGTAAGGAAGCCCTTCGCTTTGCTCAGGAACCTTGTTTTTCACTTTGTTCAAAATAAAAAGAATATTTAAATGGAGAAAAATTTAATCTTAATTTTGCTTATCCTCCGCTATTTTTAAATTCTTAAGAATTTGGAAACAAGAAATGGAAGAATAATAGGGAAGGAAGGCAAAGAAGTAGGAAAATAAAATTTGCCCCCATTAAGAGAATATGATAGAATGTGATTGGAAAGGCGTAGATTTATGGCAAAGGAAATTGAGGAGTTCAGGGAACTTCATAAGATTTACTTATATGTTGATTACAAAATCAGCGATTTAGCAAAGCGATTGAATGTAAGCCGCAAAACGGTTGGGCGTTGGCTAAGTGGTAAAGCCCAACCAAGCAAGGAACAATTAAAGGAAATAAGAAAATATCTGGATGAGAAAAAGGCAGCACAGAAAACTATTTAAGTAATAGTCATTTGTAGATTATAAACAAGCAGGGGAGTTTTAAACCCTGCTTTTTTGTTTAACGGGGGGCAGGCAGGTTATTTCTGAACAAAGTGAAGAAAGAGACAACTTGCTTGGCTCATTTCTGAGCATCAGTGAAGAAAGAGACAACTTGTTTGACTCATTTTTAGCCCATTTTAATAATTTTGGCCTATGAAAGCCCAGGATCCCCAAATTTGGCCATACCAAACCCTAGGTATATTGAGAAAAGGCCCTTAGAGGCGATTCTCGTGCGTCCTACGCCGATGTTAATGCTCTGGCTAGGCTCTTATTTTAGGGGTATTTGGTAATGAGCAGGGGGCAGTAAGAAAAAATTGGATTTTGGTGGGGAAGTCTTTGATATAAGTTACGAATGACGAGTTATGAGTTATGCGTGAGAGATGAATGATTATATTTCTGCTAAGTCCAATTATTATAAGGGGTTAGTGGGTTCTTATTCCTTAAAATTCTTAGTACCAGTAGGGGATTATTCTCGAAAAGGGGCTATTTTTGTGGATGTCGCACTGGTAGTGATAACATATCTTATGTAAACTTCATAGCATTTCAACAAGCATAAAATGAGCAGAAATAAGCATAATACAAGGGTTTATGATTTCCTTTCTCTGAGGCCATTTTCCTTAAAGTAATTTCTCAAGTTAAATAACGTAACTACTTGATCTCTCCGCAGTTTAGAATTTTATCATTTCCCTGCTGTAATACCTATTTTTACAGCAAAATATCGTAGAGAAGGTAGCGATTGGGCTATTTAAATCATTTTTGAGGGCAATAAAAAATGCCGACCCATCCTTTTATATAGATATTCGGCATCTTAAAATGCTTATTCAGTGATTAATTAGGCCAAAACAGCCATTTAGCCCATATCAAACCATTACTACTTCTAAAAAAGGCCCTTGGAGGCGATTTTTGAGGCTTCTTCGAGGCTTTTCAGGCTTCCCACCTCATGCCAGAACTCCCCTGTCAGGTATCCGAAGAGGGGATCTCCCTTCTTAAGCATCTGGAGGTATACCCTTTCCAGACCGTAGAATTTATTAGGCGGGATATACTGCAAGACCCTTGGCTCTAAAATAACGATCCCAGTATGGGCCGCTTTAGTCGCTGGTTCTTCGCTTTTATATTTGTTTAAAAACTGGCAGACCCTTCCCTGATCATCTAACCCAATGACTCCATACCTCCGAGGATTCTTAGTTTTCTTTAAGATCATAGTGGCTAAAGACTTCTTATTTTTATGGAAAGCAAGGGCTTTTTTAATATCTATAGTGGTTAAAGAGTCGCAGGCAGTAACCAAGAAGGTTTTCTTTAACTCCTTCTCTTTCTTCTTTAAGGCCCCAGCGGTACCCAGAATATTCTTCTCGTAGGAATAAGTAATCTTTAGACCAAACTCCCCTCTCCTAAGATATCCCCTTCGGGGATACTTCCATAGGGGTTTCACCCCTCTGGCGGTCGGCAAAGGCATGCCTTGCCTCCCTGTCACCCTCCTGGGGGGAAGCAGATTCTTTCCCCCAGACCCCCTAATCCGCGTGGGAATTTTAACAAATTCCGATGCGCTGAGATATCTCTTAATCATATCTGGCATATAATGAAGATTGATAATGACCTCTTTTATTCCTTGATTAGCCAACCACTCTAAGACATAGTCTATGACTGGTCGGCCCTTAACTTCGATTAATGGTTTTGGTTTCTTAAATGTTAAAGGCCGCAGTCTGGTTCCCAGTCCCGCGGCCAGTATAAAGGCTTTCATCTACTTTCCTACTTTCCTACTTTCTTACTTTCCTACTCTTATACTCTTATTCAAAAATGTACTCTAAAGAAATGTCGCTTCTGTCTCGGGGACGAAGGAGATCGAAGATGGTGAGCCTCCTTTTCTCCTTCTCCCGGATGACCTTTGGTTCTCCCTTTATCTTGGCCAGTTCTCCGGCTACCTTTATAGCATCATCCAGGTTACCTAACTCATCTACCAGGCCCAATTTCTTGGCTTGCTTCCCAGTAAATATCCTTCCATCTGCTAAGGAACGCACCTTTCTCTTATCTAAATTCCGCTCCTTTGCAATGACCTCGATGAACTGATTATGGACGTCGTTTATCACCCTTTGAAGGAGGACTCTCTCTGCTGGGGTCATGGCCCGAGAGGGTGAGCCGATGTCCTTATGGACACCGCTCTTTATTACCTCAAACTTCAGTCCCACTTTCTTAAATAATTCCTCCAGATTTGAGATGTGCATGGCCACTCCGATGGAACCAGTTACTGTTCCTGGATTGGCGATGATCTTATCTGCAGCACAGGCGATATAGTATCCCCCAGAGGCCGCCACCCCACCCATTGAGGCCACCACTTTCTTTTTCTCCCTGACCTTGTTCAACTCCTCGTAAATCTCCTGGCAGGCAGCCACTCCCCCGCCCGGGGTCTCAATCCTGATGACTAAGGCCTTGACCCTGTGATTCTTTTTATATTTATGAATCTTTTCAATTATCCCTCTTGAAGTATAGATGGGCCCTTTGATGTCAATGATGGCGACATTCCCCACCCCAAGCTCTGCCCTCCGTGCCAGGAATACTGAGAGGACGACTATTTCCACAAGCAGGATGAGAAGAATAATCCCTCCCGCAACTATTCCCACGATGAGCGCTACCTTCCTTTTTTTCTTTTCTTTCTTCATCTCTTCCTCCTATTTTAAAGTATCGAAATTTCAATAAAACAAGGTTCTCCCCGATTTATCGGGGAGGTTCTTATCTCATTTTGAATAGATAATACATTCCGATCAGGTAGACGGTGATGATGAATAGACTATCGGGGCTGAAGCGGGGAACCTTCTTTTTCGAGCGATAGAGGAGACCCCCCAGAGTAATAATAGTTAGGGCAATTACTATCCCAGCAGTGAGAAGATTAGTAGAGGATACTGCCTTAAGTATCGGCCCATCGCGATAGAAAATATCGGTTAAAGGAATGATAGCTAAGTTGAACATATTGCTTCCCAGTAGAGCCCCAATGGCCATATCTAAAGCACCTATCTTGAGAGCGGTTCCTGCTACCACCACCTCAGGAAGAGAAGTGGTCACTGCCAAGAAGAAACTGCCCACAAATGTCCTACCCCAGTGAGTCTTTATAGCGATTTCCTCTCCCAGATTAGCCAACCAGATGCCCGCCCCCACAATGAATAGAGCAGCAATAATAAACTTAGTAATTGGTAACTTCTCTCTTAACCCTTGACCCTTGACCCGTGACCCTTCATTTCTGCGCTCATATCTATAAACAAACCTCATACCCAGAAGATAGATAATGAGGATTAAGAGACTATCTAGGCCGAACCATCCTAAAGAGAAGGGAGAATGAGACAGAATGCCTCCTCCCACTATGCCAACCAGGATAATACCAAAGAGACTGCAGATTGCCCCACCAACTATTTTAGATGTGGGACGCTTCTGACGATAAATGACAAGTAATAACCCCAGAGCCATAAGGTTAAAGGCATTGCTTCCCAGAAGATCCCCCAGGGCCAGGTCCGGAGCCTTTACCATTAAAGCGGCACCCATACTGGTTACTAATTCAGGGAGGGAGGTCACAGCAGCGATTAATATTATTCCGATCCAGGCCCTGGTCAAACCTGTCCTCTGGGCAATCTGATCTCCGTAATGGCAGAGTCTTATCCCAGAGAAGATAATAATTAAAGCAGTAACAATAAACTTAAGCCAAAGCAGTAACATCTATTTGTTCTTCATCCTGAGGATTCTCTGGTGATAGAGACTAGGGCTTAGAGTTTTTACCAGATGGATTATCATAGAGGAATGTTCTAAAGAAGAGGTCTTAAGGTAAGCCTCTTCTAAGGTCTCTCCAATAGCAAAACTTCCATGTCCTTTAATCATAGCGATTTTGCTCCCATTGAAGAGTTTTGCCAATTGAGAAGCAACGACCTCTGAACCAATGCTATTCTCGACGGCTAAGATAGGAACCTTTGGTAGATAGAAAGCGCCCTCTTCGTCAATGGGAATGATCTCCTTCTCTATGAGAGATAAAGCGATAGCATAAGGAGGGTGGGCATGGACGCAGGCCAAAGTAGAGGTTGCCTGATAGATCGCCCGATGAACGACCAATTCTCTTGAGGCAGCCTCTACTTTATCAGCGATTAGAGGGACAGAGACGATATCTTCCCCTGTCAAATTTCCCAGCATAGAACCCCGGCGGGTGATGAGGATTTCGTTTCCCCGCTTCACGCTCAGGTTCCCACTATGGGAGGCGATGAGCCCTCGAATGAAAAGTTCCCTACCGAATTTTATAAAATCTTCTTCTAATCCCATCTTGCTTCCCTACTCTATTTTATTGGGCAAAATACTAAATTCTAATATCGAAACTCTAAACAATATCTAAATTCAAAATTCAAATGACCAAAACAGTTTTGGATTTAGAACATTCGGATTTTGGACATTTGATATTGTTTCGGTCAATGCTTAATTATTTATGCTCTCTCCAATGCCAGCGAAGCGCATTGGGTTTTCGGATTTTCCCGCCTCTGGCGGGACCCCGTCGTATGGCGGTGGCGTGCTTCGGATTTATCTATCTATTCCCTTTCCTCCGTAGAGCCAAGGATGAAGGATCTGAGGGTATTCACAGAGTTCCTGTGGTTTGAAAAGTAAACGGATTTCCCTCTCTGCATTCTCTTTAGAGTCGGCACTGTGCACCAGGTTGAACCTCTCATGAATAGCATAGTCCCCTCGAATACTTCCTGGTCCTGACTCTTCAGGAGTGGTTGCTCCGATTATCTTGCGTACCATACTTACCGCCTCCCTACCTGCTAAGACCAAAGCAACATTTGGCCCAGCAGTAGTGAATTTAATGAGGTATTTGAAGAATGGTTCACCTCTATGCATCTGGTAGAGTTTCTTGGCTAAAGGGATTGAGATATTGACCATCTTCAAGCCAACAATCTTAAGCCCCTTATCCTCAAACCTTTTAATGATTTCTCCGATTAACTTCCTCTGTACCCCATCAGGCTTTATCAGAACTAAGGTTCTCTCCATCTCAAAATCTCCTTGATTTCTTTTAGAGATTTCTGAAAAAGTCAGAAATCTCTTTTATAATTCTTTTTCTGTTCTCAAAAGTTACTTCAATTATCTTGGCATCTTCTCTTTTTCTTATGGAATCCAGGAATTCGTTATGCCTGGCCTGTATGGTTCCCAAAACTCTCTTTTCGCTATCCAAGGCCTTCTTTACTAAGGAGCAGAACTTCGGGGAATAGAGTTCCATCCTCCCTATCTCATCAATAATGATACACTCCTTATTCCTTAATGCCTCCTCTATGGCCGGGGCAGCAATCTCTTCCAAGTCTTTAATATTCACTCCGTATTTACTTACTCGATAAGGACTCCTGCAATCTACGTGAGCCAGTATTCCTTTCTTTCCATTTAAGGTAATAATCTCAAATCCTTTCCTTACGCCACCTTCTCTAATCTCTCTGGTATAAAATCCTCCAGCGTTTATCTTTAGAATATCAATCACCTCTCTAATGACTGAAGTCTTTCCAATGCCTGGTCTACCGGTCAGTAAAATATTGTTCATCTTCTATCTCATGAAGAATTGTACTACCCATCCCAAAGAATAGGCCAAAATACCGGATCCCACAAGAGTAAAAATCCAGCCAGTAAAGATATTGCCCAGCGTCTTCTTATTGACCATCCTCATCCCCTTCACCAATCCTACGCCTACTACGGCACCTACCACTGCCTGAGAGCTGGAAACGGGAACATGAAGCTGGACATATATATGGAGAGTAACGGCCTGGGCCAGGACCACTATTAGGGCCGAGAAAGGATCCAAAAGGGTTATCTTCTTCCCTACAGTATACATTACATTTCGGGAATAGGTTAGAGCACCTAGGGCAATACTTCCTCCTCCTAAAAGAGTAGCCATAAGAGGAGAGAAGCCGGGCACTACCCCCACAAAGGTTCCGGTGGTGTTGGCAACATTATTCGCTCCCAAAGTATAGGCGGCATAGCAACCGATGATAATAGAGGAGATTCCCACTATTCTATTGAAGACCATTAAGTTCTTGACTCTCTTCTGCCAGACAAAGGCTAAGAATTTATAGAGAAGATAGGCGATGACCACTGCCCCCAAAGGGGTTAATATCCAGCAGATGAAGACCTTACGTAACAGGACATATTCTATCTTGGTATGTCTTAGCAAGCCTACCCCGATAATGGCTCCGATAATTGCTTGTGAGGTGGAAACAGGAATCTTGAGTTAACTCATTAAGTTTACGGTCAGTGCTGCAGCCAGAGCGGAGACCACTGCGGTCCAGATGACTAAATTGGTAATGCCCCCCACAGTTGCAAAACATTTCCTTCCCTCCAAGAGAGCACCAATAATAACGAAGATCGCGGTTAGAATGGTTGCCGTGCGATATCTTATAATTTCAGAATTAACCTGGGGGCCAAAGACATTGGCGGCATCGTTTGAACCTAAGCCCCAGCCCATATAGAGACCAGGGAAAGGAATGAGAAATCTAAACATTTGTTCCGTCCCCTTTTTTTAGATCCTTAAACCTGTTTTTTAATAATTAGGATCTCTAAGACATCGGCAGCATCCTCTATCACATCGGAGATGCTTGCTATGTGCCAGATGACATCCCGCAAGAGCATCTTCTGAGACAAAAGTAACTCGGAAGTGAATATGCGGCGATTCAGCTTCCATTCCTCATCATCTACCTTAGCCTCTAATCCATGAACCTCGATGGTCTTTTCCCGCGAAAGGGAGAAGTCTTTGAAAAGATTCATCTTCCCCTCCCTCAAGGGAAGGAAGACAGCTATGGAATCGATGGTAGTTTTTCTAAAATCTTCTTTAAACTCCTCTGGAATTTCTGGCCGGGTGAGCATAATGAAGTCACAAGTCGATTCTGCCCGATCAGCGATTTTATCTATGGCTAAGGCTAGGCCAATCAGGTCTTCCCGCAGAGCGGGAAGGAAAGCGCCCTTATGGAATTCCTCAATTATCCTGCGCCTTAAGCCATCTGCCGCCCCTTCTAAGTTATGGGTCTTGAGAGCATTTGCCTTGGCCGAATCGATATTCCCTCCCAGATAATCCTCAATGGTCTTTCTCATGCTTTCCAGGCACTCCCCTATCTTCTCCAGATGCTGGTCCATCAAGGATATAACCTCCTCTTCTCTTCTTTTTCTAGGCATCTTCTACCTCCTTTCTTTCTTCATTAAATCTTTTAAACTGGTCTTTGCCTCCTTCTCGCTTCCCATATATTCTTTCATCTCTTCTTCGTCCTTATCTAAGAGATATTCCTTGATGCTCAGGGCGATCTTCCTCTTTTTTCTGTCTACCTTTATTATTTTGGCCATCACCTCTTCTCCTGAGGAGACAGCATCCTCACAGGATTCCACCCTCTTCTTTGCCAATTGAGAGATATGGATCAATCCTTCTATTCCCCTTTCTAGTTCCACGAAGACTCCGAAGGGGACGATATCTATCACCTTGACCTTGAGATGCATCCCCTCTTTGAACTTCTCATAGGGGTCTGGCGTAAGCTGCTTCAAGCCGAGTGAAATCTTCTCTTCCTGGGGATTGACATCCAATACTACAACCTCATGTTCCTCCCCCTCCTTTACTATTCTCGAAGGATGGGAGATCCTTTCCTCCCAGGATAGATCAGAGATGTGGATGAGACCCTCCAGGCCATCCTCCAATTTCAAGAAGGCCCCGAATCTGGTAATCCCGGTTATTCTCCCCTTTACCCTGGAACCTATGGGATACTTCTTCTCCATCTCTTCCCATAAGAGGCTCTTCCTATCCAGAGTCATCCTCTGATTTTGAGAATCGACATTCAAGACCTTCACCCCAACCTTCTCCCCCACCTTTAAGGCCTGGGAAGGATGTTCCAAATAGCTAGAGGACGAAAGACGCGAGACATGCAAAAGCCCCTCCAGGCCTTCTTCCAATTCTACGAAGGCCCCGTAGTCTGTTAAGGTGGTAACCTTCCCAGCCACTATAGAGCCCGGAGGATACTTCTTCTCTGCTTCTTCCCAGGGGTCTGGTTTGAGTTGCTTCAATCCCAGAGAGATTTTTTCTTTCTCTTTATTCAGGGAGAGGACCAAGGCCTCCACCTCTTCTCCAACAGAGAGAAGCTCCGAAGGATGTCTCAGATGGGCATAGGAGATATCCTTGATATGGACCAGACCGTCGAATCCCCCCAGATCAACGAATGCCCCAAAGTTAATCAAGCTCTTTACCCTTCCCTTCAGAACATCCCCCACCTGGGTCTGGGAAAAGATCCTCTCCTTTGCTTTCGCTCTCTCTTCCTCTAAGAGCACCCGGCGCGAGAGAACCAGATTCTTTCTTTTTCTGTCCAATTTAATAATCCGTACTTTAATCTTCTGGCCAACAAACCCTTCCAGATTATATCTGGGATAAAGATCTACATGGGAACCAGGAAGGAATCCCTCCTGACCAACATCGACCATAAGTCCCCCCTTAATCCTTCGCCTCACCATTCCTTCCAATATCTTCTTTTTCTCGAAAGACTGACTTAAATTCTCCCAGATAATGGTCTCTTCCGCCCTCTTTTTAGAAAGGAGGACAAGCCCTTCCCCCCCGGCTCTCTTCATAATGTAGACCGGGAGTTTATCCCCAACCCTGGGCGGTTCCTTAAATTCCCTTCTGGGGATGATCCCTTCCACCTTATACCCGATATCGACTAAGACTCCATCATCCATTATCTGAACGACTCTTCCCTCCACTATCTGGTCCTGGCGAATGGATTCTCTGGCAAAGGATTCCTCGTATAATTGCTTCAGTTCTTTCTTAGTTGCCATAACTCTTGACCTTTTCTCTCACTTCATCTATCAGCCACTCTGGGGTGGAGGCTCCCCCGCTAATCCCAACTATTTCTCTGTTCTTCAGCCATCTGAGATCTATTTCGAATGGCCTCTCAATGTGATAGGTCTCGGTAAATTCTTTGCTGATCTGAGCCAGTCTTTTGGTATTGGCACTATTCCTTCCCCCGATGATGAGCATGAGATCTACCTTCTTTGCTAACTCTCTGGTAGAGCGCTGTTGTCTGGATACTGCACTACAGATGGTGGCATGGACTTTCAATTCCTTTGTCTTACTTCTCAATCTTTTGACGATCTCTTTGAAATTCTCCAAGGATTGGGTGGTCTGGGCTACTACCCCGATTCTGGAGTAAGACTCCATCTTCTCTACCTGGGAAGGCCTCTGGAGAACGATGCTTTTTTCCGAAGCCATACTCTCTACCTCTGGATGGCCCCGGTCACCCACAATTACCAGTTGATAACCTTTTGCTTCTAACTCCCTTGCCCTTTCCTGGGCCCTCTTCACATAGGGACAGGTAGCATCGACGATCTTCAGACCCCGTTTCTTAGCTATCTCAATAGTAGCAGTGGGCAGGCCATGAGAACGAATGATGAGAGTTCCCGCTTTAATTCCCTTTAAATTATCTATTACTTTAAGCCCCCTTCGGGATAGTCTATCTACTACCTGGGGATTGTGGATCAAAGGGCCCAGAGTATAGAAGGGGCCCCTCTCTTCCCCAAGCGCCTCCTCTACTATTGCCAGGGCTCTCTTCACCCCAAAGCAGAAGCCTGATCCTTTAGCAATGATCACCCTCATTCCTTTTGCATTTCCCTTATTCTATTCATGGTCTCATCGCTTATTGTCTGATAGGCTTCTTTGGGTTTAAGGTGAGAGAATCTCTCAATGGCCAAGGGCCGGCCAAAAGAAACCTTTATCTTCCTTGGTCGGATGAACCTGCCCTTGAAGGGAAGGGCCCGATGGGAACCAACAATGAGGGTGGAAATTATCGTTGCTCCTGATCTATAGGCAAGCATCCCTACTCCTGGCTTCGGCTTGAGCAGTTTACCGCTTGGACTCCTCGTCCCCTCAATAAAGATGAGCAGGGCCTCTCTATCTTGTAAGATCTTTAGGGCCTTTTTTGTGGCCTCTATGTCCGCTCCCCTTCTCTTTACCGGAAAGGCACCCAGCCTTCTTGTTAGATTACCGATGAAGAAGAATTTGAAAGTCTCTACTACCGCCATATAATGGAGCCTTCTGGGAGAGGAAACGCCCACCAGTGGAGGATCTAAGAAGCTTAAGTGATTGGAGGCGATAATGAGTGGTCCCTTGCTTGGTATATTTTCCCTTCCCCTGACCTCTATTCTGAAGAGGAGTTTGAAGAGTAACCTTCCTATGAAGTGGAGAATGGTATAGAGAATCCACTTCTTCCTTCTCTTGCTTATCTCTCTTAAAACCGCCCCTACTTCTTCTTCAACGGTGAGATCTGTGGTATCGATCCTAATGGCATCGGCTGCCTTTTTCAAGGGGCCGGCCTTTCTGGTCATATCCGCCAGGTCCCTCTCTCTCGTCTCTCTCAAGACTTTAGAGAGGGGAACCTCATAGCCCCTTTCTTTCAGTTCCTTGCACTTCCTCTTTGCCCGCTCTTCTAAGGAGGCATCTATGTAGAACTTTTTATCTGCTTCAGGAAGAACCACAGTTCCGATATCCCTTCCCTCTACAACAATCCCTCCCCTTCTTGCCATCTTCCTCTGAAATATTAGAAACTCCTTCCTTATCCCCGTTATCTTCCCTATTCTGGCTACCTTCTCATCCACCTCAGGGGTCTTTATCTTCTCTGAGATATCATCACCATTTAGAAAGATGCGCCATTCCCCACCTACTTCTTCAATCTCTATCTTTATCTCAGCGGCCAATCTTATCAAGGCCTTCTCATCTTTAAGGTCAATTTTTCTCTTTAGCGCCTCATAGGTGAGGGCGCGATAAAGGAGGCCACTCTCCAGATAGGAGTAACCCAGCCTCCTGGCTATCAATTTCGCTAAGGTGCTCTTTCCCGCACCTGCTGGACCATCGATGGTGACGGTTAGTCTTCTCATACCACTTTTAATCTTTCTAAGATCGCTTCAAACTCTGGAAAGGAGGTCTTAATACATTCTGTGTCAAAGATGATTGTCTCTTCCTTAGCAATCAATCCAGCTATGACTAAAGCCATGGCCATCCGATGATCAGTAAAGCTATCTACCTTTGCTCCCTTCAGCTGGCAAGGTCCCTGAATGATGAGGCCGTCTTCTCTCTCCTCTACCTCCACTCCCAGCTTAGAAAGGTTAATGCTTAAGGCCCGGATCCTGTCCGTCTCCTTTACTCTCAACTCCTGGGCATCCTTTATTATCGTCTCTCCTTTTGCCTTTGTAGCAGCCAGGGCCAGAAGGGGAAGCTCGTCGATGACCCTGGGGATCATCTCTCTACCGATGGTTATTCCCTTTAAGCTACTTCCTTTAACTACCATATCTCCTAGGGGTTCATTATTCTCTTCCCTCAAATTCTCAATCTCTATCTCCGCGCCCATGCTCTTTAAGATATCGATTACTCCCGTTCTTGTGGGATTGAGGCCTACCCCAGAGAGCCTAATATGAGAACCGGGCAGAAGAATAGCGCCTACCACAAAGAAAGAGGCGCTTGATATATCCCCAGGGATGTTAACCGGCTTAGCAACCAATTCCTTTCCTCCAGTTATACTCACTGTCAGATCCCTGATTTCTATATCTGCTTCCAGGTACTTAAGCATCCTCTCCGTATGATCCCTCGATTTCGCGGGCTCTGTGATCTCTGTCTTTCCTTGAGCATATAGACCAGCCAAGAGGATGGCCGATTTCACCTGGGCGCTGGGGATGGGTGTCTGATAAGAGATGGCTTTTAACCTTCCTCCTTCTATTTTGAGAGGGGCAAATCTCCCTTCTATCTTCGCCCCCATTCTTTCTAAGGGCTCGACTATCCGATCCATGGGCCTCTTCCCTAAAGACTCATCTCCTGTGATGGTGGAAGAGAAATTTTGGGCAGCTAGGATGCCCGAGAGGAGGCGCATAGTAGTGCCCGAATTTCCGCAGTCTATGATATCCCTTGGTTGGGA
>JAUWXM010000080.1 GCA_030616365.1 bacterium
TAAATATAAGAGGCGGCCGATGAGACGATTGGCATCGATATCGGTCACTATTGGTCGGCCTTCTTGATCTACAGAACTGGCACCTAAGAAAAGGATGCGGTGCTTCATGAGACCGACAAAGATATTAGCCAATTCCTCTAATTTCCATCTCTCCCTCAATTCTCTCTCGTCCATCTCTTTTCCCTCCCTTCTATCGCCAAAGCGCCAAATAATTCGCCAAAGCGCAAAATATAATTTGGCGTTTTTGTCTTAAACTTTGGCGACTTGGCGTTTAGCGTCTCTGCGTTACTTCCTTTATTCTTGCTTCTTTTGCCATGAGGGCCTATACTTTCTTCCTTCTTACTTTTAAAAAACGGATAGTTAATATAACAATGATACCCATACACTGCACAGATAGACAATACCACGCATAGAATACACCCCACCAGACCTCATCAGCTCTTCCTGCAACGTATTGGGCAATCTTCTGTCCGATAAGCATTGTTATAATTACAAAGATCGGCCACCAAACCAAAGTGAGCCATGCTGGCCTCATAAACCAAACTGTAGCGAGCACCGCGATGAAAGCCAAGAACCACAAGGCAAACCAGATGACTGTACCAAAAAGACTTAAAAACCCAGTCCAGTCTTCTAGGCCAAGCGCAGCCGAGACAAGAACGAGAACGAATGCAAAAACAATGCCGCGTAAGGCTTTCATATTCTGTTTAAAAAGTGGCATTATAAACCAAGCTATGGTAAGCGGCACGAAGAAGGCTAAAAACCACAGGACAAAACCACTGACTCCACCAAAAGGCCATTGCGCTGAAGTCCAACTTGTGTAGAACATAACCGAGATAAGAACGAGAACGAATGTAAAAATAATGCTTTGTAAGGCTTTTAAGTTCTGTTTAGACAGTGACATTTTTTCTCCTTTCAAATGCCAAATTCAGTTTGACAGTCTGACTGTTTGACAGATTGACAGTTTAACTATTTAACCATCTAACTGTCTCACTGTCCTACTGTCTAACTGTTATCTGCCGTCTATTTTCTGCGTCTCTGCGTTACTTCCTTTATTCTTGCTTTATCTACAATGAGTTCCAATGCTTTCTTTAATCTTATCTCTTCCCTTAAGCCAGCGAGATGGCTTCTCTCTCTATCAAAAAAGTCTCTCAAATCTTCTTTCTTCTGGCCAGTGCTTAAAGCCATCTCCTCTATTCTCTTCTCTATCTCTTGCTCATTTACTTTAATATTCTCTTGCTTTGCAATCTTTTCTAAAATGAGGGTGCTTTTTACCTTCCTCTCTACGCTCGGTCGATATTCCTCCTTTAACTTCGCCTCCTCAATCCCCATTCTTTTGGGGTCCAGGCCTGAATAGCGCATCCTGGTTAAGGCATCTTCAATCATTACTCCCAGTTCCCTCTCAACCATGGCCTCTGGAAGGGGAAAGGGAGTCTTCTTTATCAGCCAATCCATTAGGTTATTTCTTAAAAGTCTCTCACTGTGTTCTGTCTCATATTTTTCTAAATCCTCCTTAATCCTCTTTTTCAGTTCCTCTAAGTTATTGAACTTTAAATCTTTAGCGAACTCATCATTGAGTTCAGGAAGTTTTTTCTCCTTAATCTCCTTTAAGTTCACCTTAAAGAGAACCTCTTTCCTAGCTAACTCTTTATTGTGATAATCCTCAGGAAATTTTACCTTGATCTCTTTCTCTTTCCCCTTTTTAAAACCAATCAATTGTTCCTCAAAATCACTGACTAAGGTCTTTGAGCCAATCTCTAAGGAGAAGTTCTTAGCCTCATTATTCTTGAAGGGCTTTCCCTCCATACTTCCCACAAAATCAATGATTACCCAGTCCCCCCTCTTCGCCGGCCGGTTTTCTATACTAGTAAATTCTGCGTGCCTTGACGCAAGCCTCTCCAGGGCACGATTTACATCCTCCTCCGTAACTATCTTGATGATCCTTTTCGCTTTGAGCCCTTTATATTTCTTTAAAGTGATCTTCGGTTTTATTTCCACTGTGGCCTTAAAACTCAAAGGCCTATTCTCCTCGTGTTTTACCTCCTCTATTTTGGCTTCAGAGCAGGGAATGAGGTTATTCTCTCTTAACGCTTCTTGGTAGGCATCAGGAATGAGTCGGTCCAGGGCATCTGCTTTTAGGCTTCTGGCGAAATAGGTCTTCAGGACATCGAGGGGAACCTTCCCCCTCCGGAACCCAGGTAGCTTGATTTTCTTCTGCAGATCTTGATAGAGGTTATCAAGTTCCTCTGTAACCCTATCTGTGGGAACCTCTATCTTCAAAGCTACCTTGCATTCTCCCAGCCTCTCTACTTCTGCTTTCATAAATACCCTTTATATGGTGCGGGTGACTTGGCAGATCTACGTGAGTGGGAGGATCTACACCGGGCGGAGGGGCCCACGAACGGAGAATGCCGAGGCAGGACCCGCTTCAGGATGGTGCGGACGGAGGGAGTCGAACCCCCAAGCCATAAGGCATACGGTCCTAAGCCGTACGCGTCTACCAATTCCGCCACGTCCGCAGATGGTACCCCCACCAGGGCTCGAACCTGGGACACCCTGATTAAGAGTCAGGTGCTCTTCCAACTGAGCTATGGGGGCTGGCCCCGTTGATAACTTTATCCCGTAGATAGTTTCACATCAACCCCGTTGATAACTTCGTATCTACGGGATCAGCGGGATTTATAGCTACGGGGCTGGCGCGCCTGGTAGGATTTGCCTGTCTGCCGACAGGCAGGAACCCACGACCTAGTGGTCCGACCCCACACCAGGAATTTTGTTTCGGTGCGGGACTAGTCCAGCACCGAGCTTTGCTCTGGTGCTGGGCCCCGCATCACTTGGCGTCTCCGGCAGGAGTCGAACCTGCAACCCTCTGGTCCGAAGCCAGATGCTCTATCCAATTGAGCTACGGAGACAAATTGGTGCGGGGCTAATCCGCTGCCTGCCCCGTTGTCCCGCTTTAGCGGGGCTTTACGGGGAGCTACAGGCGCATTGGGGTGGCTGACCGGACTTGAACCGGCGACCGCCTGGGCCACAGCCAGGTGCTCTAACCAACTGAGCTACAGCCACCATACCGCGCCCGGCAGGATTCGAACCTGCGACCGTCGGATTAGAAATCCGATGCTCTATCCATACTGAGCTACAGGCGCATCGGGAAGGCGGGATTCGAACCCGCGACCTCGTGCTCCCAAAGCACGCGCGCTAATCCAAGCTGCGCCACTTCCCGCTGTTAAAACATTTCTTCTAATATTTTTTTTGTCTTTCTGAAGGCCTGAGATCTGTGGCTAATTCTATTCTTAATCTTTAGGCCTAGTTCAGCAAAGGTCTTATTATATCTGGAAGCAATAAAGACGGGATCGAAGCCGAAGCCTGCTTTGCCTCTCTCTTTGAAAGCGATCCGTCCTCGATATCTCCCTTCCAGGACTTGGATCTTACCATTCGGCCAGGCAATGGCTACCGCGCATCTAAAGGTCGCGCCCCTTTTATTAGCGGGAACATCTTTTAGTAATTTCAGAAGTTTTCTATTTCTTTCCCTATCATTTCTGGCGAACCGGGCAGAATAGATTCCTGGTCTTCCTCCTAAGGCATCTACCTCCAGGCCAGAATCGTCTGCCAATGAAATCCTCTTTGTTAAGCAAGCAACCTTCCTTGCCTTGAGGGTGGCATTCTCTGAGAAACTTCTCCCTTTCTCTTCAATCTTTTGTATTTCAGGAAAATCTTTCAGGGATAGAAATTCTACGTTTAGTCCTTTTAGAATCTCCCTTATTTCTCTTGCTTTCTTGAGGTTCCTGGTTGCTAAAACTATTTGCACGGAAGCTTTCCTAAGGCCTCTCTTTGGATAGCGATTAATTCTTCAATCCCTTCCTTCGCTAAACCTATCAATTTATCCATCTCGAACTTTGTAAAGGGATGCTCCTCTGCTGTCCCCTGGACCTCAACGAACTTCCCTTCTCCCGTCATGACCACATTGATATCTACGCTTGCCTTGGAATCCTCTTTATATGTTAAGTCGAGAAGGGACTTACCATCCACAATTCCTACGCTGGTGGCGGCCACAAAGTCTCTTATTGGCCAAGAGGTTATCTTGCCTTCTTTCTTCAGCCATTTCAGGGCATCGACTAAGGCAACGAAGGCTCCAGTAATGCTCGCCGTCCTCGTCCCTCCATCTGCCTGGATGACATCGCAGTCCAACCAGATGGTCTTCTCTCCTAAGGCCTTTAAATCCACCACTGCTCTTAAGGACCTTCCGATCAGCCTCTGAATCTCATGGGTCCTGCCCTTCAAGATTCCTCTCTCTCCCTCCCGCCTGATGCGTGTGGTACTCGATCTGGGAAGCATACTATACTCTGCGGTGATCCAGCCCTCTTCCAAGCCCCTTAAGAAGGGAGGGACCTTCGCCTCAACAGAGGCGGTGCAGATGACCTTAGTATCCCCCACTTCGATAAGGCAGGA
>JAUWXM010000084.1 GCA_030616365.1 bacterium
CCAGGGCAATAGCCAAACTCGGGATTCCTACGAAAGACTGTGTCGTAGTAGGGGATACGGTGGAGGATGTAGAGGGAGGTAAGAGAGTGGGTGCCAAGACAGTTGCTGTCTTGAGCGGACTGGTGACCGAAAAATATCTCAAGAAAGCAAGGCCAGACGTCATCATTGATTCTGTCGCCCATCTTTTTGAGATAGTTAAGATAAGAACCTGACTTCGTCAGAACCTTGTTTCTCGCCTTGCTCAAAATAAGATGAGACTTAAAGTAAAGGCCTTTATCTTTGATGTCGACCAGACGCTTTTAAACACCCTGAAGCGTTTCTATGTTGTCTTCAACAGGAACCTGGAGAAGCTCGGGCTAAAACCTCTGGAATACCGGGATTTCGTCAAGAAATACTCTCAGGATATCCTGGATGAGGTAGTGGCACCGCTGAGAAGTAAAGAAAGAGAGGCAAAGCTCCATCGCTTCTGGCTCTCCTTTCTGAAAGAGTTCCGCTCTTTCCGCACAAGAGAAGACCATCTCATTCCAGGAGTGAAGAAAGTATTAGAGAAAATCTACCTGCAAAAGGTACCTATCGCTGCCAATACCAATTGCATCGCCCCCGTCTCTCAAGTAAAAGAGGAACTAATTGAATTTGGAATTGGAGAATATATTTCTGTAATTGCTACAGGATATGAGGCAAAGGATGAATTGGCAGATGGCCATCATTTTTCTAAGAAAATAATTATTAAAAAAGCAATCGCTAAACTCAAAATTCCTGTAAAGGATTGTGTGGTTGTCGGTGACTACTACAATGATATAAGAGCAGGTAAAGCCCTGGGGACAAAGACCATCGTTGTCCTCACTGGCCTAACAGGAAGGGAATATGCTCTGAAATTAAAGCCAGATGCCGTCATCGATTCCCTGGCCCATCTCTTTGATGTAATCAAAATTAAAAAGTGAAGAGTGTAAGAAAAAGATGCTCCTGGCCCCCACTGGGGAAGCCAGGATTTTTTATAATCTCGGTGTTTTAATGAAAATTTTTCCTGTGTTCACCTGTGTTCATCTGTGGCTCCAAATTTTGATTTTTGATTTTTAAATTTAAAGGCGGGAATAGAATAGATGGTTAAGAATGAGGATACCCTTTTAGTGAATAGGCTCAAGAAGGGTGAGAGAAAAGCCTTCGATGAACTGGTGAATAAGTATAAAAAGAGAATCTACTACCTCGCCTATTCATTGACCAATAACCATGCCGATGCCTTAGACCTCTCCCAGGAAGCATTCATTAAGGTCTATAAGTCAATTCACAGGTTCAGAGGAAGATCGAGTTTCTATACCTGGCTCTATAGGATAACGGTTAATATCTGCCTAAATCATCTTAAGAAAAAGGCAAAGAGAAAAGAAATATCCTTTGACGAGAGAATAGAGGTAGCCCAGGTAGACTGGTGGAGCAATCCCAAGAAAGCCCTGGAGAATAAGGAATTGCAGGAAAACCTGACAAGGGCTATCGATTCCCTACCTCCCCAGCAGAAGACGGTCTTCACCCTGCGCCATCTAGAGGGACTATCCCATAAGGAGATTGCTTCTATATTAGGATGCTCTATCGGGAGTGTAAAAGCTAACCTCTTCCAGGCCTTGCAAAAACTAAGAAATAGATTGAAAGGATATGTTGAAGGTTAAACCTTTTAGGGGTATTTATTGTCTAATTTAGTGGAGGGGAAAATGATTAGTTGTCGCAAAGTTAAAAGATGGACGGTCGATTACCTGGAAGGAACTCTTTCTGAAAAGAAGAAGTTTCTTTTTGAAGAGCATCTGTCAAAATGTTCCCGGTGCGCCCAGGAGATAGAGACCTTAGTGAAGACTCAGAAGTTAGTGAGGTTGAAGGTAAGGGAAGAGATGCCTGAGACCTTCTGGGCCCATTATCTACCAAGACTTAAGAGAAGATTAGAAGAGAAACCACTCCCCAGGCTGGCGTGGCGACCGGTTCCTGCCTTAGCCCTTGCCACGGCAACTGCCCTAGTTTTACTCGTAGTAGCAGCCATTAGTCTATTGAGAACTCCCAGCCTTAATCTGGAGAATCTTCCCAGAGAGGTTCTGGTAGAAGAAGTGATGGCCTCTAATTCTGAACTCGATTATTTCATTGCCGAATCCTTTGAACCAGAAGAGATTGCTCAGGCTCTGCTTCCCCGAGAAATACTCAACTCGTTAGTGAATAATAACCAAGAATTTACGTTATGAGCTTTATCCACCCTAATCCGTACCTGTCGACAGACGGGCGTGCTTCTTAAATCTTCGCGTTCTTTCTGTTTTCTACGGTTGCCATTTTGCGTTTTTCAGTTAAATTTAGCGTTTTTGCGGTTGCAAAGGAGGTGAGACGTATGAAACTCTCTAAGAAGTATCTGGCCGTCATTGGCGGAGTAGCCCTGATTATCTTGCTGGTCGGTGTTACAGCTGGGGCCTCGGAGGAGGCTGCTGAAAAGAGAAGGCCTGCTCAGTCCCGTATCCCCGGGAGGGAAAGATCAAAGGAGATGCTTGAGACCATTAGGACAGTGCGCACTATAGAGACCCTGAAACTGACTGAACAGCAGATTGCCCAGTTCCTTCCAAAGCAGCGGCAGATGAAAGAGATGAGGGAAAACTATTTTAAGGTACGTAAGGTAAAGGTGGAGAAATTGGCGAAACTTCTGGAAAGTAAAGCCTCTCCCCGGGCCTTAGAAAAAACCTTGACTGAATTAAAAAGCGATGAGGAAAAATATCAAGCAGAGAATAAGGCCTTACGGGCTGAGATCGACAACATCCTAACTCCAGAACAACGGGCAAGACTCATTATTTTTGAAAGGGACTTCCGCAAGGAGATGCGGAAGATGCTAAAGGGGCATTCCAAAAGAGAAAAGCCATCAGAGAAAAGAAAGGGAACAAAAAGTCAGAGAGAAGATTTCCCGAGAGGTAGCGAGCGCGGAAAATAAGGTAAGGAAAGGCAGGGCAGAGTTTATCCGCGGTATCTGACCTGCCTCTTACCTCCTTTAATTTTAATAAGAACAAAAAAGATGGGTAATAGTTTAATGAAATATTCCAAATGGTTCAAGATTCTACCACTTTTGTATTTATCTCTCATCTTCTCTATTAGCCTCCATGCTGAAGAGATATTTACCTGGGAAGAGTGTGTTAAAATAGCAAAGGAGAATCATCCTGATTTAGTCTCTGCAGAAGAGAAGTTAAATCAGGCCAAAGCAAATAAAGCGATTACTATGAGCAGCTACCTTCCTCAAGTAGATAGTAGTTTAAGCGAGAAGACCTCAAAATCAGCTACTAGAGATAAAACCGATACCTATTCTTACGAGGTTACTGGAAAACAGTTATTATTTGACGGTTTAAAGACTCCCTATGATATAGCCCGGGATAAGGAGGAAATTAAGTCTTCACAGTTTAATTACGAAGTCACCTCATCCAATGTGAGGTTAAGATTAAGAACGGCCTTTGTTAAACTCTTAAGAGCCCAGGAACTTTTAAGTATTACCGAAGAGATTGCCCTGCGCCGGAGACAAAACGCGGAGTTAGTAAAACTGCGTTATAAAGCAGGAAGAGAACATAAAGGCTCACTCTTAACCGCAGAGGCAAATTTAGCCCAGGCAGAATTTGAAGTAAACCAGGCAAAGCGCAATATTAAATTAGCCCAGAGGCGGTTGAATAAAGAATTAGGTCGCACAAAGTTCGTACCGCTTAGAGTGAAAGGATATTTTGAGATTATTTATTCTGATAGAGAAAGGCTTAACTTTGAAGATTTGGCCGAGCGCACTCCTTTTCTGCAAGAACTCATTACCCAGAAAGAAGCAGCAAGGTTTGGTTTAAAGTCAGCCAAAGCGGATTTCTTCCCTCAAGTCTACGCTAACACCAGCTATGGAAAAACCGCCTCCGACTGGCCGCCTGACCGGGAAGCATGGTCGGTGGGGGCAAGTATTTCTCTTCCTATCTTTGAAGGCGGGAAACGCTGGGCCACAGTTTCTAAGTCCCGGGCAAAATTGAACCAGACACAGGCTGATGAACGGAGCGGTCGGGACAGTGTTATTTTTACTTTAGAGGAGACCTGGACAGAATT
>JAUWXM010000041.1 GCA_030616365.1 bacterium
AAACCCTTTTTTCTCTCCTCTGGTAGTAAAGTAGTGGCCGTCTTACTCGACATAGTATACCTCCCTATAAAATAGTTGATAAGTTGATAAGATAATAAGAACCTGCTTCGCAGAACCTTGTTTCTTCGTTACCACTCAGAAATAAGTTGATAAGTTAACCAGTTGGCCAGTTAACCAGTTTAAAACTGGCAAACAGGCAAACTAACAAACTAAGATTCTTTACTCACCCCTGTTTCTCACTTGAAAAGTATATTCTAAAATGTTTTTAGGGTCAACCCTGCTCCTTCAGCAAATATAGAATTATGTCATAAAGAAGGGGCGGGGTTTACTTTAATGGGGAATTAATTAATGGTGGTTTTTTGAATAAATCCTTATTCTCCTTAAATTCCAGTTCCTCTATTAGAACAGAGGGTGCCACACAAGAACCTTCATAGGTATTGCAAACTTTTTCATCATCAGCCAGGGCAATGATCTTATCCAGAATGGTTAAATCTGAAACAGAGACAGCATCACAGCCAAAAACCGGGGTTTCCTTGCCAGTATTAACATTAATCTTAACAGCACTTGTCGGAACTTTCCTATTGATATCGAACTTTCTAATAATCAGGCCATAAGGCAGATTCTGCTCCTTACAGAGGGTGATTAATTTCTCTTTCAGCTGCTCATAACTCATTTTGTCCTTTGTCTCAATAAATAGATTACCAATCCCGGGCTCTATTCTTGCTTGCCAGGGAACTCTCTTAGCATATCCATTTGATTGTTCAAAGCCCCTAATCGGTGTCCGGGTCATAAGATAGTTTTTAAATATTCCGTTCTCGATGACGTTTACCCTCCGGGCCCTTACCCCTTCAGCATCGTAAAGATAATAATCGCTTACTGGAACGCCATTGTAATACTGGATGGTAGGGTCAGCATAGACCGAGATACTCCTATCAATCACCTTTCTGTTTAGTCTATTATAAAAGAGAAGCCTGCTATTCTCATAATCCTCTCTATCGCCCAGAATGTTCCTCCCTATCAGTTTTAGGAATAAAAACCCAGAGGCTGGAGCCTCAATCAACACTGGTCCCAAGTATCCATTAATAACCTCTGAATTTAATCTCTTATTAATATCTTCTATAATCTTATTGATCTCCTCTTTTAATTCTGCTTCAGTTGGTAAACCATCCTCTTTATATCCATAAAAACTATAAGAGGATGCAACAGGTATCTCGTCTTGAGAAATAGTAGAAGCATCTATTCTAATCCGATAGCCAATATTATGGTCCTTTATTCTCGCTCCTTCTGAATTCAATAAATACTTTATCTCCACCCAAATCTGCAAACTAATCTTTGATTTCTCTATCTCTGGATGCTTTTTAAAGACCAAGGATAATCTTTTTAATCTTTCTTCCCAGGCTTTCCTATTGATATCGATTTTCTTAGTTTCTTCATAATATTCTACTGGCTTTGCTTTGGAGAAGTCGGTTATCTCTTCTTTCTTAACCTGCAATTCCTCTGTCTCTTTCTTCCTGGTGAATTGGTTCACCGCATCCTTAAATTGGGAATCGGTCAAAAGCCATAGTTTATGTCTTATAGCAATCGAATCGTTCTCCAAGGGAATACTGATCCTTGTTCGAAAACTTCTCGCCCTACGAGCTCTTCTCTTCCTCTTAAATATGGAGTTATCATACTGATAATCACCAACTTTTACCCGAGCAAAAGCGGTGCGATAACGGTCAGCATAATTCTTGGTAAATTTACCGAGGGTGGTCTCTATAAAGATGTAATCCCCGTCAATGATAGTATAGGATATGAAATATGGTTGGTCCTTTTCGATCTTCAGTTTCTTCATTGACCTATTCAACTCTGTCTCCATGGCCTTGAAGATAGTTTGATCGCTTTTACTCAATTCAGCCGCCTGAATTACTACATTGCCAAAAACAGCGAGAATAAGTATTGTTAGAGCAAGCCCTTTAACCAATCTTTTCATAACTTTCCCTTTCTATTTCTTACTTTTAACTTGTTAACTTGTTACTTATTACTTTCTATTAGTGGTGAAGGCAGAAGAGGCGGCTTCTCCTTCTTAGTCGGTTCTTTCTGCAGTTCCAAAGAAGAGATAATGACTGAGGGAGAGACAGCAGAGATCGGTAGATAACCGGATTCTGCTCCGCAGTATCCATTAAATATATGGGGCTCATCCCCAAAGCAGACAATCTTGTCCAGGCTAACCAGTGGTGTGCCCCCAAATCTGGCGCCCCGCAACATCTCTTTCGAGCCATCCAGATTCAGTTTGTAGATTATCAAAGGAATCTGAACAAAGGATTGTATCCAGAACCTTCCCGTAATAGTACCTCCACCTGAAGTAGTAGTAACAATTATTCCGTAGGGTTTATTCTGCTTCCCACATTCTTCAATTAGTCTCTTCTCCAGTTCTGATTCTTCCACAGTTTGAGAGGCCTCGATGATTAGATTCCCCTGTCTGGGAATCAGGTCCCGAGACCAGCTATATTCAATCTGTAATCTGCCATGCCCATTAGATTTGTTAAATCCCTTCACCGGCATTCGAGACATCAAAAATGCCTTCAATATTCCATCCTTAACCAGGGTCACCTTCCTTGATCTTACACCTTCTTCATCATAAGGATAATAGCCAGCTACTGGTTTCCCTTTATAATATTTTATTGCCGGATTATCATAGATGGAGACGAACTCTGGCAGTATCATCTCTCCGATCTTATTCTTAAAGGTCTCGGCTTCTTCCTTTGATTTCTGACGATGACCCTCTATGCGATGGCCAAATACCTCGTGGAAGAAGACCCCAGCAGCATCACCCTTTATGAGAACCGGTCCGGAATAGGGTTCAATCACCTTTGCCTCTTTCATATCCATCAGTTCCTGACATATCTCTTTTATCTTTGATATCATTACCTCATCAGAAGGAAGGTCTTTTTCTTTCCATCCTTCAAAATCCCTATAATTCCTAATCTTCATCCCATCATCTGTCATGGTATTAACAGAGGCGGATAGCCAGTACCGGGAGGTACCATAACTTATCTTTGTCCCCTCGGAAGTCATGAGGTATCTATTCCTTACCTCTACATTGAGATAGACATTAGCCTCATCTATTTCGGGATATTCTTTGAATATTAGGGAATACTTCCTTAATTTATTTCTCCACTCGTCCTTATTAATATTTAAAACTTTTAGCTCACCCTGGTAGGTCACGGGAACTTCCTTTGAAAAATCTCCTATCTTTTCTTCTTCTTCCACCTCCCTCTTTGCCTTGGCCAGCTTCTTAGAGTATTCATTGACTGCCTGCTTGAAGGCCAGATCGGTATGAAGCCATAATGCATTGCGGATGGCCTTCTCATCATTCTCCATAGGAAATGGTATCTTAGAGATCTCATTTATATATTCAAACCTACTGGGGTCATATGATTTCTCTGCGGGATGGACTGTCTGGTCAAAGGTATAGCCCCCTATTCTTACCTCTGCATAATAATATCTATTTTTAGTCTCATTCTCATTCTTAATTACTCCATAATCACCTGAGATACGATATCTCTCTACATCCTCTATGATATACTTCACGAAATAGGGTTTAGGCGAATCCTTTATCTTTAACTTCCTCATAGAGCGCTTCATCTCTTTATCCATAGCGTTAAAGATAATATTCTGAGTATCTTCACCGAATACTTGGGAGGAACTTAGGATTAATAACGGTATCAGATTCAAAGTAATAAATTGTATAGATTTTCTCATAATCGCTCCTTTACCTTTTCAAATAATCTATCCCAGTTTTCTTGCTTGCTTGCTTGAGCATTTCAGAAGCAATCTTATTTGCTCTGTCAATTACTTTCTCTTCATCTAAATTCAATAACTTTCCATCCTGGACCAATATCTTGCCGTTAACGATAGTAGTATCAACGATGTGGCTATTGCCAGAGAAAAGGATGGCGGCTACCGGATCGTGCATCCCACCAGCATAGCCTAATTTTTTAGTATCTACCAAGACAATATCCGCTGCCTTACCTGCTTCAATGCTTCCTATATCATTCCTTCCCAAAACCTTTGCTCCTCCCCTAGTGGCCATCCAGAGAACGTCGTCCACAGGCATAGATTTTATTCCAGATTTTATTCTATGAATAAGTAGACATTGATGAAGTTCTCCCAGCATATCTGAAGAGTCATTAGAGGCGCTACCGTCCACTGCCAGACTGACTGCTACTCCTTCATCGAGCATCTTTCTGACTGGTGCAATCCCAGAACCGAGCCTCAAGTTTGATGTGGGACAATGGGCGATTCCTGTTCTTGCCTTGCTTAATAATTTTATCTCTTCATCATTGAGATGAATCCCATGGGCCAGCCAGACATCCTCTCCCAGCCAGCCGAGGCTCTCCATGTAGGCCAAAGGCCTCATCTTATGAGTTTTAAGACAGTACTTCTCTTCATCCAGGGTCTCTGCTATATGGGTGTGGCATCTCACCTTCTTCTTTCGCGCAAGTTCAATGGTCTCTTGCAGAAGTTCTTTTGTTACAGAAAAAGGAGAACAAGGAGCAAGGGCAATCCTTAGCATAGAGAATTCCTTGGGGTCATGATATTTACTGACTAATCTCTCAGAGTCCTTTAATATCTCTTCCTCGCTCTGAACAAGGTCATCCGGAGGAAGCCCCCCTTTAGATTTCCCTAAAGACATACTTCCCCGACAGGGATGAAACCTGATTCCCATCTCCTTGGCTGCCTTTATTTCGTAATCGATTAAATCCTTTGGCTTATTCTTGGGAAAGATATAGAATTGGTCAACCGTGGTTGTGCATCCAGTAAGAAGTAACTCTCCAATTCCTACCTGAGCGCTGACATAGACCCCTTCTGGAGTAATCTCCCTCCATATCTTATATAGTATCTTTATCCAGTTAAATAGTTCTGCATCCTGAACCGCAGGAATGTTTCTATTCAGTGTCTGATAGAGATGGTGGTGGGTATTGATAAGGCCAGGCAGGGCGATTTTGTCAGTAGCATCGATAATGGAGATGTGAGATGTGGGATGTGGGATGTGAGATATTACTTCTTTGCTGGGACTAACGTCCTTAATGACATTATCTTCAATATAGATGGCGCCATCTTCAATCCTGGTCTTCTTATCATCCATAGTAGCAATTACTTTGGCATTTTTAATTAATAGTCTCTTCATAAGATTTATTAAACGCCTTTCCCTTTCACTTGTTTAGTCAATTTCAAGATTAAGAATGCTAAGACAAGGATAGCAATTATTATGATTCCCCACAAAAGATAGGGTTTTTCTTCTGTCCAGGGGCCTCTCTTAGGAATATAATCAGGATTCTTCCTTTCTTTTCCTATAGTTAAAACCGCTAAACCTTTAGTAGTTAAATAGGGTAAAAGTTGCTCAATATCATAACGTGGCGCCTTGGCTTCCTGATTGCCATAATAAAGAAAATATCTATGGGTGGGATCATAGTGATAAAAAAGCCTTCTCGGAATTCCATAGGCTTTGATATTGTCAATGTCAATTGGTTGATTGTCATAATTAAAGATGGTTATTTTTAAAAACTGATATCGGCCTTCCCGATAGCTGACATCCCTATCCTTGGCTTTGAATTTTTCTGTATCATAATTAAAGATGTAACCTGAGCCAAGAGAAAACCATTCTTCCCGGTCGTTGCTTCCAGCAATCTCAATTCGTCGATGATAATTCTTATTTGGGGAAATAATCTCTATGCGATGGCTGGGCTGTCCCTTGCTTCCAAAATCGAGATATAACTGGGTAGCTTTGAGCTCTGGATCCTCTTTTCTCTCGATAATTTTAGCCGACAACAAGACTTTCTTCGCCTTTTTAACCACTCGGCGGTAAAGTTTGGCGCCAGTAATTTTTAATGGTTTTTCATTATAACCCCAAATAATTACTTTCAGATAGCGATAATGATTTTCGGGATAATTAAGGGTAGTATGCCGGGCTTTATACTCTTGGCTAACATCAAAGATGTAACCCTCACTCTTGATCTTATACCATACTTTCCGGTCGTCACTCCCCTCAATCTCCACCTTCCGGCTGAAATTAATGTTTGGGGTATTAATGGTTAAACGATTATTAAAGAACCCCCGCTCTCCTAAATCAAGCATAAAAAGCGAGTGAGATTCGGGTATAAAGGAGAGATTAAATAATTTAGGAGAATAGGCAGTCTCTTTAGTGCTACTTCGTTCGACAAGTAACTTAAAGGGAATCTCATTTTTCTCTTCATTAATGACCCTTAAGTTCTCAAGTTTATCTGTAGTCTGTTCATAGATTTCTTTATCAATAGTAACCTCAACATATCCTTCTTTATTTAAAGGTTCTATTTCCTTGAAATATGGCCAGTCAGTTAGTTTAAAATCAGCGTGAGCTATAGAACCTATTAGAAAAATTAACCCAAGGAACAAAGACAACTTAAATATTCTGGTCATTTTACCACCTCTTTACTAGGAGCTTTTTCCTCGCCCAGAACAAACTCTGTTATCCGGCTGCGGAACCTTTGGTACATAAAGGAAACGATGAGCAAGATGACCCCCAGCCCAATAAAGGAGATAATGCGATAGATCCTCTCCAGAAAAGAAAGATCAAAGAAGAAAACTTTTAAGATAGTAATGCCGAATAGAATAATGGCAAGTAATCTAACTGGCTGATATTTTTTGATTATGCCCAGAGTGACCAGAATTATAGAATAGATAGCCCAAACAGCAGAAAGGGACAATTGTTTAGCATTCTGAAGATTGCGGTAAAGAGGATCAGAATATTTTAGGGCTCTGGCCTTAAAGTTAAAATAGTCGATAGTCTCTGCGCTAAAAAGCCAGATAATTAAGAAATTAGCAGATAAAATAAGAAAGGTAATCATGCCTTTCTCAAATGGTTTAACCTTCTTTTGATTCTTGAAATAGAGATAAGCAGTGGTAAAGATGGAGCCAATGCCAACCAGAAAGGCAAAGAATCTTTTATTAAAGACCAGCGTAAATTCTTTATGGGAGATGGAAAAGGTATCGAGGGTAAGTAGTCGAAAGGCAACAAAACCAAGAATGACTAAAGCCGCTATCCTGGTTTTGGGACTCGCTACCTGAAAGCCAATCCAGACAAGAATCGTTGCTTCTATAGCCCAAGCAATGGTAATCCAGTGTTGTTTTAATTGGATAGGAATGGCTAAGGTCAAGAAAGTAAGCGCAATGCCTAAAAAAGAAAGGGTGAGGTATTTGTCTTCTTTATTGCGTAGATTAGCAAGATGCCCCAACCCCAAATAGACCGCGGCCATTACTATGGCAAAGAGTCCCAGATAGTCATGATATTCTGGATGGAGCAACCCATAGCTTGCTCCGAAATAGAGAGCGGGATTAGTTAATATTAAGGAAAGATCACCGCTGGTGACCTTTTTGCGATGGATGAGGCTATAGAAACAAGAAAGAAAGGCAAAGATGAAGAAGAAAATGGTTAAAAATAGGAGAGTGACTGGTAGTTTTGTTTTGTCATAGAATTGATCATACCAGCCAATAAAAGTAAGCACTGTTGCCCAAAAGCTTAGGATATTTAAAACCCTCCAGTTTTTAAAATAGGCCACCCCCAAAATACCCAAATTTAAAAGGGCGATGTAGCTGAAGAGAGTGACGGGGTTACTAACGCCAGCTGGGGTGCGTAGTAAAACCGGGGTTAAGAATCCACCTAAAATTCCCAAAATAGTAACGGATAGGGCGTCATAGCGGACAGCCAAAAGGATAGCGGTTATAGTAACCAAAATCATAAAGCCAAAGGCAGGATAATAACCAATCAGATGATAGAAGTTGAAGGCAGCAAAAATAGAGAAATAGAGAATAGCGATTCCCGCACCAGATAGACCTTGAGCATAAATGGGGTATTTTTTTCTCTGGAAATGTTCCCCTCCCCCAATGAGACCTAACCCGGCCAATATGCCCAGCATGATGCGACCGGCCTCCCCAATCCAACGATTTTCAAAGGCATACTTTAGAAAGAAAGCAACACCAACCACAATGGCTAAAGCACCAATTCGGTTAAGCCAATGGCCTCCTATTTTGGCTTCAAGTCCTAAACGTCTTCTTGCTCTCTCTGCTTTTTCTTCCGCACTGGGAGGTACCTTAGGCGCTGGGGGTTTTTTTACTTCCGGTGGCTTACGGGAAGGAATTTCGGGAAGAGTTGTTACTTTAGGTTTGCTCATCTTAGTTGATTCTTCCAGCTTATAAATACGTGTAATTTGCTCCCTTAGAATCTCTTCAAGTTTTTCAATCCGCTCTGATAAATAAGCAACCTGTTTCTCCAAAAATGATTTTTCGTTGGGCATTAGTAAACTCCTTTTTCCATGGTCCTTTTAATCTCGTTTATCATCTTCTTTTGGATTTTGCGACTATTTTCGCAAATCTTCTTTTTCCTACTTTAAGAATGGCTCCTTCTCTGATGATTAGTTCCTTCTCGGGATCAGTGACTCTCTCTCCATCCAGAGTAACTGCCCCCTGCTGGATGAGGCGTCTGGCCTCAGAGGAACTCTTGGCCATTCCAGATATAGTCAATAGTTTAACGACCCATATTTTCTTTTTAGAAACTTTTACTTTTGGTATTCTGTGAGGTAGTTTCTTTTCTTTGAAGACTTCTTCGAATTCCTTAGCTGCTTCTTTAGCAGCCTTCTTGCTGTGGTACATTTCCACTATTCTTATCGCCAGATTCTTCTTTGCTTCCTTAGGATGCAATCTTCCACTCTTTAAATCCCTCTTCATCTTCGCTAACTCTGAAGGAGAAATATCGGTTAATAGTTCCCAGTATCTCAAGCATAGTTCATCTGAGATAGACATTAACTTACCAAATATCTCCTTAGATGGTTCGCTTATCCCGATATAATTGCCATAGGTCTTGCTCATCTTTCTAATTCCATCCGTCCCCTCCAAGAGAGGCATGGTAATCACTACCTGGGGCTTCTGGCCATACTCCCTTTGCAACACTCTACCAACCAGCATATTGAACTTCTGGTCCGTTCCTCCTATCTCAATATCTGCTTTCAGGACAATAGAATCGTATCCTTGAATTAAGGGATAGAGGAATTCATGAATGGAGATGGGGTGCTCCTTCTTATACCTCAGAGAGAAATCGTCCCTCTCCAGCATTCGAGCCACAGTATACTTTGAGGCTAAGTTGAATATATTCCGGGAGGTTAATTTATCAAGCCAGGTGCTGTTAAAGACTACTCTGGTCTTTTTTCTATTCAGAATCTTGAAGACCTGATCCTGATAGGTCTGGGCATTCTTTAAGACTTCTTTCCTGCCCAGAGGCTTTCTGGTCTCTATTCTTCCTGAGGGGTCTCCAATCCTTGCCGTAAAGTCTCCGATGACAAAGATGATCTTATGGCCCAGGTCCTGAAACTGCCTTAACTTCTGCAAGACAACAGTGTGACCCAGATGAATATCAGGAACTGTAGGATCTGCCCCGAACTTCACCCTCAAAGGTCTCTTCTTTCTCAGGCACTTTTTTAGCTCATTCTCGGTTAGTATCTCAACCGTTCCTCTGTCTATCACTTCCAAATTCTTCATTATCGCACCCCACAAATTTTTAGTTTAACATACTTTCTTCCCAAAAGCAAAAGAAATTTTTGAATTTTTGACTTTTCGACTTAATTTTGATATACTATAAAATTGTCTAATTAGGAGCGAGAGGAATGTTTAGAGATTTAAAGAAAACCTGGGAGAAGATAAATAGATCTGGCTCAAAGAGGGACAAGGTGGCTTTCATCAGTATCTTGAGCCTATTCTCCCTTATTATCCTGAGCCTAATTTTGGTACCCCTCCACTTCTATCTCTCCACCCTGCCCTCTATCCGTGCTTTCGCGGAGTATCAGCCAGGGATCATTACCAAGATATATGACGCGAACGGGCAGTTGATCGGCCAGTTTGCTGAAGAGAGGAGGATTCTCATCCCTCTCACCTCTATCCCCAAGAGCCTCCTGGATGCCACCATCGCTGTTGAAGACTCCAGATTTAAGGACCACTGTGGAATAGACTTCCCAGGGATTGTGAGAGCAGCCTGGATGAATATAAAGGCGAGAAGGATTGTTGAAGGAGGTTCAACCATTACCCAGCAGCTCTCCAAGCTTTTATTCTTAACCCCGGAGAAGACGCTAAGGAGGAAGATAAAAGAGGCGCTTTTA
>JAUWXM010000068.1 GCA_030616365.1 bacterium
CGTTTCCTTCTCGTTCCCTGCTTTGTGGCCGTCATCTTTGGGTTAGGAAATAAGCCTTTGGCTCTGAGTATCTTCTGTATTGCGGCATTTACCGATGCTCTGGATGGCTACTTCGCCCGCACCAGAGGATTGAGAACTACCCTGGGAAGTTTCTTAGATCCCTTAGCCGACCATCTCCTCATCATCACTGCCTTAATCTCAGTAACCATAAAGGGGATGCTTCCTTCCTGGCTCATGTGGACTGTAATCTCTCGTGATTCTGTTCTACTTCTAGGTGGCATAATACTCTATAAAGGACTGGGGAAGGTCGAGCGCATCATCCCCAGCGGATGGGGGAAGTCCAGCTCTCTTCTTTGCCTGGCAACGGTCATCCTGACCCTTATCCTAAACTTTACTCCTCCCCATCTACCCTACCCCAGAACTATTCTCTGGCTTGCTGGATGGGCAGCGTTCTTCATCGTCATCTCTGGGACTCATTATCTCGTTCGCGGTAGTTTCCGCCTATTAAGGAAAAAGTAGATGCTTTTCTTGGCCATAATATTGAGCTATCTCTTGGGCTCCCTTCCCACAAGTTACATCATGGGAAGGCTCTGGAAGGGGATCGATCTGAGAGAGCATGGCTCGGGAAATGTGGGGGCCACCAATACCTTTCGCGTTTTGGGCCCTCTTCCCGGAATAATCGTCCTCCTTGCTGACGTTTCAAAAGGATTGGTCGCCGTGGTTTTTATAAGCCGCCTATCAGCTGATGGACCAATTCCTTGCGAATGGATAAAAGTCCTTTGTGGAATGGCTGCTATCTGTGGCCATATTTGGACGATGTTTCTAAAATTTAAGGGAGGGAGAGGAGTGGCCACCAGCATCGGTGTCTTCTTCGGACTAGTTTGGCAGGCAATAGGGATAGCTTTTCTTATTGGAATCATTATTATTCTTTTCACCCGCTATGTTTCTTTAGGATCGATTTTAGGAGCCCTTGCCTTTCCCTTCTTAGTAGCTTTTTTACCCTTTGAGTGGCCCTTACCTTATTTCTGGCTTGCCCTCTTGGCGGCTCTTTTAGTCATCATGAAGCATATCCCAAATATCAAAAGACTCATCAGGGGCAAAGAGAACAAGCTTTCTTTTAGGAAAAAAAGAAAATGAATTTGTTTTGCGTTTTTCAATTTAATTTTGCGTTTTGGCGGTTGCAGTGAAGAAGGTCGCAGTCTTGGGTGCTGGAAGCTGGGGAACTACCTTAGCCATACTATTGGCCAAGAAGGGCCATAAAGTTAGCCTCTGGGAGTATCTTAAGGAACAGGCGGAGAGGCTCGATAGAGAGAGGGAGAATCGCCAGTTCCTTCCCGGAGTTCCTATTCCCAGAGAGATCTTCATCTCACCGAACTTGGAAGAGACAGTCAAAGAGAAGGAGTTTATATTAATCGTCGTTCCCTCCCAGGTCTTGAGAGAAGTGATGGAGAAAGTAGGGAAAGTAAAGATCTCACTCAAGACCATTCTCATCAGTGTCACAAAGGGTCTTGAGGTAGGAACAAACTTGAGGATGTCGGAGATAATCAAATCCTACTTTCCAAAGAATGAGATAGTCGTCGTTTCCGGACCTTCTCATGCCGAGGAGGTCTCAAGGGAAATCCCGACCACCATCGTGGCCTCTGCTTCCAGCGCGAAACTAACCCAGGAGATACAGGAGATATTCACCACTCCCTACTTCAGGGTCTATACCAACCCAGATACCATTGGAATAGAACTGGGAGGAGCCTTGAAAAATATCATCGCCATCGCCAGTGGAATATGTGACGGTCTGGGATTAGGGGACAATAGTAAGGCGGCTTTGATGACTCGGGGAATAGTAGAAATTGCCCGGCTGGGAGTAGCCCTGGGAGCCAAGCAGGAGACCTTTGCTGGACTCTCCGGGATGGGAGATCTCATCACCACCTGTATCAGCAAGCATAGTAGAAACCGGGGCCTGGGAGAAAGAATTGCTAAAGGAAAGAAGTTGAAAGAGGCCCAGAGAGAGATCGGCATGGTTACTGAGGGGGTACCTACCACAAAAAGCGCTTATGAATTAGCCAAGAAGTATAAAGTGGAGATGCCCATTACTGAGGAGCTCTATAATATTCTCTTTAAAGGAAAAGATCCCAGGGACGCAGAGTTTGAACTCATGACCAGAAAGACAAAGAGGGAAGACCGGTGATTAAGAAGGACCTGGTTAATAAGATAGCATCCCTCGGCCTCTCTAAGAAAAAGGCAAAGGAGGCCATGGAGACCATAATTGAAGGGATAGGGGAAAGCCTGGCCAGAGGAGAGAAGGTCCAGATTCAGGGGTTGGGCAGTTTTGACATTAGGGTTACCAAGGAAAGAAGGGGACGCAACCCCAAAACCGGGGAGCCCTTAAAGATTCCTTCTCGAAAGGTTCCCGTATTTCGTCCCGCTCCGCCCTTGAAAGAGAGAGTAAAGTGAGAGTTCGTATTCCTAATAAACTTTTCTTCTCTATTACCGAGGTAAGTAAGATTACTAAGGTTCCCTCTCATGTCTTGAGGTACTGGGAGAAGGAGTTCAAGCAATTTTTAAAACCTGTGAAGTCCGAGATGAAAAGAAGGAGATATCAGAAAAAGGATATAAGGACCATTCTCGGGATAAAGGATTTGCTCTATAAGGAACAGTATTCCATTGCCGGGGCAAAGAAGAGACTGAAACAGGAAACGGTTTTGCCCGATCTGATAAAAGAATGTAAAAGAGAACTACGCAACATCCTAAGAGTCTTAAGTAAATAACAGTCAACTCGTCAAACGGTTGCGGTTGCGAGGCTCGTATCGTTTATCGTTCGTCGGTTGCGTTTTTTGACGAATTACGTAACCGTTAACCGAAACGAGTCGCGTAACCCTTCAACGTATAACGAGTAGTAAAACGGGGCGTAGCGCAGTTGGTTTAGCGCACCTGAATGGGGTTCAGGAGGTCGCTGGTTCGAATCCAGTCGCCCCGACCAGTAACACGGATAGGCACGGATAACAACACGGATAAGCACGGATAAAAACCAAGAATCGTGCATAAACGAAGTACTTCGGTTGTTTTACGAGCACAGCGAGTAAAAGAGACAACTTGTTTGGCTCATTTTAAGGTGTCGGAATTTCAATAAACAAAACAAGGTTCTTGAGCGATAGCGAAAGGTTCTTATTTTACGAGCAAAGCGAGCAAAAAAGGCAACTTGTTTGGCTCATTTTAAGTTTGCCTATCCCGCGTCCCTTAGACGAAATCGCACGAAGAAATTAAAAAGCTCGGATTCGAGAAGGTTAGTTCCCAGTATGATCATGCTCAGAAAGCTAGTTGACAGTCTCATAAACGACGAAGGTTTTCTACTATCGCACGGGAAGTTGTATAGAAAGAACAATCATCACTTTAAAAGGTTGTGCCGAATCTTCGCTATTGTGAAAGAAATCGCTCCAAAGGTGATATTGGAAATCGGCGGTTCGGATGGCATGCTGGCGAGAATAATTATTAAAGAACTCGAAATCGAAAAATATTACTTTACCGAACCCTGCGGTTGGAATCTTCATAAAGCGCGCCTCAATCTCGCTGGCAATGACCGAGTTGCGATCTATCCTCTGGATATTTTGAAGGACGGAATCCATCCCAGGGGGGTGGACTTGCTCGTCTGTTCCGAGGTTCTCGAGCATCTGCCGGACTACTCCCAAGCGCTCTCAAACATTTTGGCCGCACGGCCAAGCCACATTCTGATATCCGTACCGACCGAAATGGGATGGCCAGGATTTCTCAAAAGCGTCGTGCGGAAGTTCCACAGGAAAGAGAGGATCAGTTACCGATACCTGCTGGATTGTTTCTTGAAACGCGACATAACCATATACCGAAGTGACCCTAGCGCAAGATATCTAACGCATATCGGCTTTCACAACATCCGGTTTGAAGAAACTCTGGAAGACCTATTCGCGGAACACTATGAGATTAATATTGTCGATAATAAGGTATTCAGCCTAACCATGGGCAAGATTTATCGGTTGACCGCTATGACTCCATAAATACTGCTCCGGAGATCTTCTGGCAGATGTGGTGGAAAGAGGAGAATCGACGAGTCTATTACATTTAGAATTAATAATAATGGAATAGTCGCAGAACTTCTTTTACACCGAGAACGTTATACGAAGTAGGAATTTTTGGGAAAAATAGTTTTTGACACCAGTTTAAAATTGTCGCACAGATCATCCGCGCTAATCCGTATCGTAAATCCGTGCTAATCTGTGCTTTAGAGGTGTAAAATGAAGAAAGAAGATTATCAGAGAGGAAGGAAGATAATCAGAGAAGATATGGAGAAATTGGTAAATAGGTACTTAGAAGAGATTATTCGCTATAAAGAAGAGCTGGCAGGGATCGATCTCTCTAAGATAGAGAAGTCTAAGGAAGCGACAGAAAAGACGGAGATGCGCAATGCCAAACTCCTGGCCCTCTTAGAGATCCAGGAGATTACCAATCAGATGATTAAGGAATTAAATGCCCTCAAAATTAGTGAACCTCGCCCTCCGATCTCATCGGAGAACGAGGGTGAAGAATAAAGAGTCAGGAAACAAGACTTCAATTACTATATTCGCCCACAGAAGTGGGCTTTTTTGAAGTATCGGAATTTGTTGAAGAGATGCAAACAGATGGATGCAGATGCAAACGGATAAACCATCCGTCTGAATCCGCTCAAATTCGTATGCATCCGCGTCTTTCCGAGCGTAGCGAGGATATCTTGAGGGATAGGTCAGGATGAACAAAGAGCTAAAATTACCCCTGCTATTGAAGACCATGTACGGAGTGGGATCTGGAGGGTTCGCCCTAGTAATCTTAGCCATAGGAACATGGACCGTCTACTACTACGCTCCTCCTTCGGGGCGAGGGTTGATGACTTATGCTCCCATGGCCCTATTAGGAACCGCCATGATGATTGGGAGGGTTGTGGATGCCCTAACCGATCCCTTGATTGCTCAATGGAGCGATAGGACCAGATCACGCTGGGGGAGGAGGATTCCCTTCATTCTATTTGGTAGCCTGCCGTTGGTCTTATCCTTTATCCTCGTTTGGAATCCACCAGTACCGGGAAGTTCTGTGGTTAATTTTACCTATCTGGTTTTGATGTTGGGCCTGTTCTTTTTATTCTATACCATAGTAATCGTCCCCTATTCCGCCCTCCTGCCAGAATTAACCTTGTCTTCAAAGGAAAGGATCAGTCTGGCTACCTGGCAGGGATTTTTTAGAATATTGGGGCTTATAATCGGTTTTTTAGCGTCCCCCTTTCTCATTGAAAGATTAGGTTTTAAAGCCATGGCCACTATCTTAGGGATGGTGGTTTTAGTTTGTCTCTATTGCCCAGTATGTGTTGTTAAGGAGCGAAACGTACATCTCAGGAAATCAAAATTTGCTTTTCGTCAATCTATTATTCAAACCTTTAGGAATAAACCCTTCAGATATTACATTGGTGGTTATATGTTTTTTTGGTTTGCCTTCACTTTCTTGACCATGGGGATCCCTTATATCGTTACCGCGTTGATGGGACTTGGCGAAGGAGATGTGGGGTTAATTGTGACTCCTTCGTTAGTAGTAGTGATCCTATCTTTCCCCCTTATACAGAGGATTGCTTCCCAGAAGGGTAAGAAGTTTACCGTTATCCTTTCTTTAGTT
>JAUWXM010000061.1 GCA_030616365.1 bacterium
TATCGGAGGAGTAAGTCTTCTTTTTCTTCTTATCTTCTTTCAGCTCCTCTCCTTTGGCCACAAGAGAATGAAGACCTTAGAGAGAGTGAATAGAAAGTTGGAGAAGGATCTGGAAGAGATGTATCGCCTCCAGAACCGTTACTTTATCCTGGAAGAGAGATTGAAGTCCTTTGATGAGAGAATGGTCACAAGACCTCCCGACTTTACCCTTTTCTCTCACTTGGATAACCTCGCCTCTCAGACAGGGATTAAGGAGAGAATAGACTACCTAAAACCAGAGGAGAAGGTAGTGAGTGAGAAGTATCGGAGGTCACTGGTTAGAGTCAAGTTAAGGGCGGTTACCTTGGAACGATTGACCAGGTATCTTTACTCCGTAGAGAACTCACCTCACTCCTTAGAAGTGCGGAGGCTACACATCACCCCTCGGTATACTAAGCAGGGACTTTTAAATGTTACTTTTGAAGTCTCTACCTTGCTTCCCAGAAAAATTTAAAATTTTCCTTGACAAAGCGATTTTTTTCGAGTATACTATTTCTTGGTTGAAAAATTTTCGAGAGTATTGAGTTCCGATTCTATCGGAACGAAATCTTCGACGAATGTCGAACAGTCCGAAGGAGGTGAAGGGAATGGGAAAGAAAATCGGTAAGCAGAAGATTGCGAGGCAGAAAGGCTATCTTTACTACATTGGTAAAGACGGCTATGTCTGGCAGGCGCCTATGAAAAGGACCAAGGGCGGAAGAAAGAAGAGAGTAGGCACCGAGAAGATCAGCAGAAGGAAGGGCTATATGTACTACCTGGACAAAGCCGGTTACATTGCCGAAGCCAAGATGGCCCGCCGTTAGGGAAGGAATATTTTAGAAAAGAGAAAGCCTCTCCCGACTCCCTCGATATCATGGGGGATATTGGTGGGGCTTTTTCTTTTTGTCCCGCCACAAAGTGGTCTCTTTGGGAAAGGGATCCCGTTGGGATTTGCATTTCAGAGTTTAATATGCTAAACTAATTTAGTTATGGTAGGGAAGAAAAGATGAACCCCGCACCTTCTTTATATCCACGAAATATCTTTTATCTACTTAAACTAATCTTGAGTTTAATAGGTGTAGTAGAATTAGTGAATACAAAAAGGTACGAGATTGAGCAAGGGGAAGGTGCGGGGTGAAGAAGGATACCAGGAGAACTCTAATCATTTTTGGACTGGGCCTCTTGATCGCTACTTCAGGATTTCTCTATCTTTGGAAGGGCTCCCTTACCGCTGCCCCCATCCTGATTATTGGTGGCTATTTAGTCATGATCATTTCTCTTATTCCTATTAAGAGTAGAGAGTAATGGATATAAAATTACTTAAGGCCAAATGTGGAAAAGAAAACTATGAGAAGCTTTTAGCCCTAAAGAATCCGTCTCTAGTAGATTTTGTGATAAAGTATGTAGCGCTCTGTAATCCAGAGAGGGTCTTTGTCTGTAATGATTCAGAAGAGGATATTCGTTATATCCGGGAAGAGGCGATAAGGACTGGGGAGGAGAAAAAGCTTGCTATAGATGACCACACCGTCCACTTTGACGGCTACTACGATCAAGCAAGGGATAAGGAAAATACCAAATTCCTCCTATCCAAGGGCGTTGATTTGGGTCCCGATATAAATGCTATGGATAGAGAAGAGGGGCTTAAGGAAATTCATGATATTTTAAAAGACATCATGCAGGGGCACCAGTTGTATATCTCTTTCTTCTCTTTAGGGCCCACCAATTCCGAATTCTCCATACCCTGTGTCCAACTTACCGACTCCAGCTATGTGGCCCACTCAGAGAATCTTCTCTATCGATCAGGATATGAGGAGTTCAAAAGATTGGGGGGTTCTGCCAGGTTTTTTAAGTTTGTCCATTCTGAAGGTGAACTCGAGAAAGGGGTAAGTAAAAACGTCGCTAAACGCCGGATTTACATCGGTCTCCAAGAGGGAATCGTATATAGCGTAAATACCCAGTATGGGGGAAATACCATCGGGCTTAAGAAGTTGGCCATGAGGTTAGCAATAAATAGGGCATCAGAAGAGGGCTGGCTAACAGAACATATGCTTGTTATGGGAGTACATGGCCCAGAGGGAAGGGTATCCTATTTCACGGGGGCCTTCCCCTCCCTCTGTGGAAAGACCTCCACTGCTATGTTAAAGGGAGAGACCATAGTTGGAGATGATATAGCATACTTGAGAAAGGAGGATGGGGAAGTGCGGGCGGTCAATGTGGAAAAGGGAATATTTGGAATAATAATGGGAATAAATAAAAAAGACGATCCCGAAATATGGGAAATACTCCACTCACCCAATGAGATTATATTTTCCAATGTGCTGATAGGTGAAGATAATAAGCCTTACTGGATTGGTATGGGGGAGGAGATACCCCAGAAAGGTCAAAATTATTCTGGAGAATGGTGGGCCGGGAAAAAGGATGCTGAGGGTAATGAGATAACACCCTCCCACAGGAATGCCCGTTTTACCATTAGCCTGCGGAATCTAAAGAATATAGATGAAAGAATTGACGACCCTCAGGGTGTTGTAGTAAGGGGAATAATCTATGGAGGTCGGGATTCAGATACCTGGGTGCCGGTGGAGGAATCCTTCGATTGGGCACATGGAATAATAACCAAAGGGGCTTCATTGGAGTCAGAGACTACTGCTGCCACCCTGGGAGAAGAAGGGGTGAGGAAGTTTAACCTCATGTCAAATCTGGACTTTTTATCCATCCCCTTAGGTAGATATATCGAGAACAATCTAAACTTCGGGGCCTCTTTAAAGAATCCCCCTCTTATCTTCGGTGTGAATTACTTCTTGAAAGATAAAGGGGGAGAGTATCTGAATGCTGTGGAGGATAAAATCATCTGGCTTAAATGGATGGAGAGAAGGGCACATGGCGAGGTAGATGCCATTAAGACCCCCACTGGCTATATCCCCCAGTATAAAGACCTTAAGAGACTCTTCAAAGAGGTCCTTGATAAGGACTATAGTGAAGAGGATTATATAAAGCAGTTCACCCTAAGGATTCCAGAGAATCTGGCCAAGATCGAAAGGATTGTTGAGATCTATAAAACAAAGGTTCCTGATGCTCCGGATATCCTGTTTGAGGTATTGGAAGAAGAGGAAAAGAGACTAGAAGCGGCAAAAGCAGAACATGGAGACTATATAGCCCCAGCAGTACTCGATAGAGAAAGTTAAAGATGAAGAAACCAATATTGGTTATTGTCCCGAAATTGTCCGCGAAGAAAATGAGCGGATACAATTTCGTGGATCCCGTATTTTCGAACCGAGGACTTTTAATTGAATCGAAGGCCTGTATCGCGGACAAAACGGGATCCTCGAAAATCTATTCTCACAGAAGTTCGAAGATTTTCGGGATTTGTATCTTGTATCTTGTTTCTTGGTTACTCTGCTTTTCCCTTGCTTCCTTCTCCTTTGAGATTGAGGAGAGACCATTTACGCCTCCCAAGGAAGAGAAAAGAATCGCTCATCCCCTAGGTTATGCTCATTACAGCCTAGGGGTTATCTATGATGAGGAGGGTGATTTCAAGAAAGCCATCAAGCAGTATGAGAGGGCTTTAAAGTATGAACCGAACTCCAGTGCCATCCTCACCGCCTTAGGGAAGGATTACTTCAGATTAGAGAAGTTCAAAGAAGCCAGAGAACTCTTTCGCCAATCCATGTGGCGTGACCCCCTCTCCCCCCAGACCCACTTCTTGTTAGGAACCCTAAGTATTGAAAAAGGGAGAATAGAAAAGGCCAGGGAATGCTACCAGAGGGCGGTAGATCTGGAGCCAGAGTATGCTGAGGCCCACTTCATCTTAGGGAACCTCTATGCCCGAAAGGGAGACTTTGAGAAAGCCATAGACTCCTATGAAGAAGTTAAGAAGCTGGAGCCGGATTACACCAGTGCCTACTTAAACCTGGCTCTCCTCTATAGTGGAAAGGGGGAGTTCGATAAGGCCATCAATTCTTATAAGAAGGTTTTAGAGCTCAATCCGGGATACCTTCCGGTCAACTTGAGCCTGGGCATCTTGTATGAACTGAAGGATGAGACAGAAGAGGCAGAGAAAGTATATCTTGAGGTATTGAAAAAGGATCCTAAGAATATCACTGCCCGAAACCGCCTGGCCCAGATCTACTGTAATGAGAATAAGCTAGAAGAGGCCATCTCCCAGTATGAGAAGATCTTGGAAATAAATCCCAGGGAGATAAGCGTAACTAAGAGATTGGCCTTGATCTATTACTATCAGGGAGAGGTAGATAAGGCCATAGCCGGGTTTGAAAGGGTTCTAGAACTTGCTCCAAAAGATGCGCGGGCTCACTACTATCTGGGAGCACTCTACGAGGAGAAGAAGGATTATCAGAAGGCAAGGGACCAGTTCAAGAAGGCCATCGATTTAAAGAAAGACTTCTTAGAGGCCTACCTTCACCTGGGCTATATCTATAGTGAGACGGGAAAGGAGAAGAAAGCGGTCAGAATTTTTAAGAAGACTACTGAACTAAAACCAGAGAATGCCCAGGTCTGGTTCTTCCTTGGTCTGGCCTACAGTGGGGTAGAAAATTATGAGAAAGCAATTATCTTCTTCCAGAAATCCCTCTCCTTGAATCCCAAGGATGGAGCGGTTCACTTTAACCTGGGGGCCGCCTATGATAAAAGGGGAGAATTCGAGAAGGCGGTAGAGAATTTCCGAAAGGCCATAGAACTTAACCCCAAATTGGCCAATGCCTATAATTATCTGGGCTATCTCTACATTGAGAGGGGAATAAACCTTGAGGAATCCATGGAGTTAGTAGAAAAGGCCCTGGAGATTGAACCAGAGAATGGCTACTTCTTAGATAGCCTGGGGTGGGGTTACTACCAAAAGGGAGATTATGAGAAGACCCTAGAACTCTTAGAGAAGGCCATGGGATTTGTCTCTGATGACCCCATCATCTTCGACCATCTTGGGGATGCTTATGAGAAGAAGGACTTATTAGAGAAGGCCCTTAATTCCTGGAAGAAATCCTATGAACTTAAGAAGAACAAGAGAGTTAAGAAGAAGATAAAGAGAGTAAGAAAAGAACTTGAAGGAAGTAAGGATTGAATCGCCAGCCAAGGTAAATCTCTTCTTGGAGGTCCTGGAAAAGAGAGAGGACGGCTACCATAATGTGGAGACCATCCTGGAGACGGTGGACCTCTTTGATGATATTATACTGAAAGAGACAAAGGAAGGAATAGAGATTGAGAGTGATTTTCCCAGTCTACCTTTGGGAAGAGAGAACCTTGCTTACCAGGCAGCCTCCCTCTTAAAAGAGAGACTCAAGATCAAAAGAGGAGTCCAGATTACCCTCGATAAGAGGATTCCCTTAGCCAGTGGCCTGGGAGGAGGTTCGAGTAATGGGGCGAGCGTCCTTCTGGGGTTGAATAGGTTATGGGATCTAAATCTAAGTTATGAAGAAGTATTTGATCTTGCCCGAGAGATGGGCGCAGATGTTCCCTTCTTCTTAAGAAAAGGGAGGGCATTAGGCAGGGGGAGAGGAGATGAACTCCAGCCCCTTCCTCAAAGCCCAACCCTTTACTTTGTTCTTGTCTCTCTTGGCTTTGAGGTCTCTGCAAAGTGGGCCTATGAAAACCTGAAAGGGGACTTGACAAAAGAAAGACGGAGTATTAGAATGATTCTGTCTGCCTTGAAATCTAGCAATACAGAAAAAATAGGTAATAGCTTATATAATAGGCTAGAAGAAGCGGTCATTCCCAGGCATCCTCAGATTGCTCGAATAAAGGAGAGACTGTTGGAATTGGGTGCTAAGGGGGCTTTGATGAGCGGTTCTGGTCCCTCTGTCTTTGGGATTGCAGAAGACGATAAAAGGGCAGAAGAGATTTACGGTAAGATAAAGAAGGATTTTGAAAAGGTCTTTCTTTTGGAATCTTTAGGCATCTCATAGAAGGAAGGTGGTGAGAAGTAGATGGAGATTACTGAGGTAAGGATTTCCTTGCTTCGCAAGGAAGACCCCAAGCTGAAAGCCTTTGCTTCCATTGTTTTTGATGATTGCTTTGTGGTGCGTAGTCTAAAAGTAATCCAGGGCATAAAAGGACTCTTTGTTGCCATGCCCTCTCGGAAGCTATTGGATGGGACCTTCAAGGACATCGCTCATCCCTTGAATAACGAGACCCGGAGGATGATCGAGGAGAAGGTCATCGGGAAGTACCAGGAAGAACTTGCCTCCCAGGGAGCGGTTCCAGAGGCAGTGGTTCCGGAAAAGCCCAAGACTTGGGAAGAGGCCCCGGAGGTAAGGGAGAAAGCAGAGGAAGAGAAGTGAAAAAGATTTCCGAAAAAGTCGGAAATCTTTGATTGCACCGATTAAAAACAAGATTACACCGATTAGTTGTCGACGAGAATATCTGTGTAATCATCCTAAAAAATCTGTGTAATTAGAGGGCTCTGAAGTTTTTTCAGAGACCTCAAGGAAGGGTTGCCGGGTCGTCTAATGGTAGGACACGGGCCTTTGGAGCCCGGTGTGATGGTTCGATCCCATCCCCGGCAGCTAATCTTGGTTTGCCGGTTGGCCAGTTTTCCGGTTTGCCGGTTTTGAACTGGTTCACTGGCTAACTGGTTCACTGGCTAACTATCTTGGAGGATTTGATGAAGAATATTGTGGCCATCGTCCTGGCCGCGGGCGAGGGGACGAGAATGAAGTCCAGATTGCCCAAGGTCTTGCACCAGGTCTGTGGCA
>JAUWXM010000106.1 GCA_030616365.1 bacterium
TGAAGGAGCAGCTGGCCCTAAGATGGGCGGGTTCTGAAGAAACCCATATGATGGACGAGGACTTCTTGAGGGCCCTGGAGTATGGCATGCCTCCCTGTGCCGGATTGGGAATAGGGATCGATAGATTGGTTATGCTCTTAACAGACTCTCTCTCTATCAGGGATGTCATTCTCTTTCCTCATATGCGTCCCGAAAAAGTAGGGGAGTAGTAGTGCGTTATCCTTTATTCATCGCTTTAAGATACTTAAGAGGAGGAAGGGGAAGCCCTTTCCTCTCAGTCATTACCCTCATTTCCATCGCTGGGGTAACCTTGGGGGTTGCTGCCCTCATCATCACCCTATCTGTAATGAACGGCTTCCATGAAGACCTGAGGGACAAGATTGTAGGGACCAATGCCCATCTGGTCATCCTGAAAGAAGGTGCAGAGGGCTTAGCTAACTATGAAGAATTGGGAAGAAGGGTTGAGGGAATGGAGCATGTCCTGGCCACCTCTCCCTTCATCTTCGGCCAGGCAATGATAAGATCTTCTACAAGTTCTCTGGGGGTTGTGATAAGGGGGATAGATATAGATAAAGAGACTAAAGTAACAGACCTCGATGAGAATATTATAAAGGGGAACTTAAAGGATTTTGGCCCAGATGGCCTCATCCTGGGTAAGGAATTGGCCATGAGCCTGGGAGCGGATGTCGGCGAACGGGTGAGGGTCATATCTCCCAAGGGAATTGCGACGCCAGTGGGTATGAAACCCAGGTTCAAGAATTTCAAAATCACTGGAATATTCGATACCGGGATGTATGAGTATGACTCAACCCTAGCCTATGTAACATTGGATAGCGCTCGGGAACTATTCAGAATGGGGGAAGTGATTACCGGGCTTCAGGTGAAGATAGACGATATCTACCAGGCAGGCAAGATGGATAAAAGAATCCAGAAGGAATTGGGCTATCCCTACTGGGTAAGGAACTGGATGGAGCTCAATAGCAACCTCTTTGCCGCCCTAAGGATGGAGAAGATCACCATGACCGTTATCCTCGTTTTAATCATCCTGGTTGCTGTTTTTAACATCGCCAGCGCTCTGATCATGAAGGTCATCAGGAAGACGAAAGAGATCGGGATACTGAAGGCTATGGGCGCTCAACGCAGAAGTATTATGTCCATCTTCATCATAGAAGGATTGATCATCGGCCTTATGGGAACCCTATTGGGGACATTTATTGGTTCTTTAATCTGTTTCCTGCAGGATAAGTATCATTTCGTCAGACTCCCTGGAGGAGGAGAGGTTTATTATATAAGTATCCTTCCCATCTCCATGAGGGGGAACGATATCCTCCTCATTATCTTAGCAACTATTGGGATAAGTCTATTGGCAACCATCTATCCTGCCTGGCGGGGAGCGAGACTGGATCCGGTGGAGGCCATCCGCTATGAGTGAAGATATTATCGTTGCTCAGGACTTATGCAAGACCTATTACCGCAATGGTCAGGCCATTCCAGTTTTAAAAGGAGTGAATCTCAAAGTAAAGAAGGGGGAGATTATATCCATTGTTGGTCCTTCTGGTGTGGGGAAGAGCACCCTACTACATCTTCTGGGTGCTTTAGATAAACCCACCAAGGGAAAGGTCTTTTTAGGAGAAGAAGAGGTCTATAGTTTAGATGATAAAGAGCTTGCTACTTTCAGAAATAGAAGGATCGGCTTTCTCTTTCAATTCCATCACCTCTTGAGCGAATTCACTGCTTTAGAGAATGTGATGATGCCGGGACTCATAAGAGTCCCAAGTCCAAAGTCCCTGCCTCGCCGGCCGGCAGGCAAAGTCCAAAGTCGTCAAGAGGTCGAGGAGAGGGCGAAGGGGATATTGGAGGAGATGGGATTGGGAAAAAGGTTGGATCATAGACCATGTGAGCTATCGGGAGGAGAGCAGCAGAGGGTCGCTTTGGCAAGGGCTTTAGTAAATGAGCCAGATGTAATTATAGCGGATGAGCCGACAGGAAACCTGGACAGAAAGACAGGCGAGGCAATACATAGACTTCTTTGGAGGTTGAACCAGAAGAAGAGGAAAACCCTCATTATTGCTACCCATAATGAGGAGTTGGCCAGAAGAGCCGAGCGTATGATCCGCTTGGCAGATGGCAAAATCGTAACCGCAAAAGCGCAAAATCACCGCTAAGAACGCAAAAAATCTTTGCGCCCTTTGTGATTAATTTAGCGGCCTTGGCGGTTGCAAAGGAGGAATTATTATGGAAAAGGAGTATAAGGGGTCAAACAGAAGGAAAGTTCCCAGGATAATAAAACCCATTCCTGTAAGGTATATGCTTCCCTTGGATTTCTCTGGGGGAACCTGGGAGACCTCTGCCTACGATATTGGAAGTGGGGGCCTGAGGATAAAGAGGAAGAACCCGGTTAAGGAAGGAACCATTGCGGCCTTAGAGATTAACCTTCCCACGGAAGTGGGGGGAGTGGATAAAGTCAAGACTATCGCCCAGGTCGTCTGGTGCCACAAAGTAGGGAAGGAGAAGGATTATTATGTGGGTCTCAAGTTCGTCTTTCATGACGACCTTGCCCAGCAAAAGATTAACCGTTATGTGGAGGAAGAACTGGAGAGGCTTAAAAAAGAGATTAATTCCGGGGGATGAAATGTTAGTCTATTTTGATGGAGAACTGATCCCTAAGGAGGAAGCAAGGGTTTCGGTCTATGACCATGGGCTCTTATATGGAGATGGGGTATTTGAAGGAATAAGGTCATATGATGGCAAGGTCTTCAGATTGGAACAGCATCTGGATAGACTCTATGCTTCAGCTCAGGCTATTGCCCTAAAGATTCCTTTATCAAAGGAAAAGATAAGGGAAGCGGTCTTGAAGACCTTGAGGGCCAATAAGTTAAGGGATGCCTATATAAGATTGGTGGTTACCAGGGGGATAGGGGACTTAGGTCTCGATCCCAGAAAATGTCCCAGACCAACGGTCTTCATCATCACTGATAAGATAAAACTCTATCCCGAGGAGTTTTATAAGGATGGATTGGAGGTAATAGTTACCAAAACAAAGAGAAATATTAGGGAGGCCCTGAGTCCAGGGATAAAGTCCTTAAATTATCTGAATAATATCCTGGCCAGGATTGAGGTGAATAGAGCAAATATGGCAGAGGGAATTATGAC
>JAUWXM010000030.1 GCA_030616365.1 bacterium
CCTCAAAGATGTGGCATAGCCGAACATCTCTCCCAAGGGAACGAGCGCTCTTACAGTCTTGGCCTTGCCCCTAGTGCCTAACTGCTCTATCTTTCCTCTCCTGGAATTTAGGTCTCCGATCACATCCCCCAGATACTCTTCGGGTACTACTACCTCTATCTTCATTACCGGCTCAAGAAGCACTGGCCTTGCCCTTTTAAGGGCATCCTTGAATGCTAAGGAGCCAGCCATCTTAAATGCAATTTCAGATGAGTCCACCTCATGGAATGAGCCATCGTATAATATTATTTTAACATTGATTACAGGATAACCAGCCAAAACCCCTGATTCGCAGGCCTCCCTTATTCCTCTTTCTATGGATGGAATATATTCTTTCGGGATGGCCCCTCCCTTTATCCTATTCTCAAAAGTAAATTCTTTACCCGGGACAACTTGTAGGGAGACCACTCCATACTGACCCCTTCCTCCAGTCTGTCTGATAAATTTTCCCGTTGCTTTGGACTCTTTGGTAATGGTCTCTTTATAGGCTACCCGGGGCTTGCCCACCACGGCCTCTAATTTGAATTCCCTCAATAATCTATCGACAATGATCTCCAGGTGTAGTTCTCCCATGCCAGAGATTATGGTCTGGGAGGTCTCCTCATCTACCTTCACCCTGAAGGTGGGATCTTCCTCTGCCAGCCTGGCTAAAGATTGGTTGAGCTTCTCCTCCTCCTTTTTCGTCTTGGGCTCGATGGCCACAGAGATCACTGGCTCAGGAAAGTGCATGGTTTCTAAGAGGATGGGGGCATCTCTATCACATAATGTATCCCCGGTCTTGGTCTCCTTTAATCCGATAGCAGCAGCGATATCGCCAGCATAGACCTCTTCCCTATCCCGACGCTTATTGGCGTGCATCTGCAGGATTCTTCCTATTCTCTCCCTCTTATCCCGGGAGGCGTTATAGATATAGGAACCAGCCTTCACACTCCCGGAATATACCCGGAAAAAGGTGAGATTCCCTACATAGGGATCGGTGGCGATCTTAAAGGCCAGGGCGGCGAAAGACTCGGAGTCAGAGGCTTTCCTCTTCTCCTTACTTCTACCTATGGGATTAATACCCTCCACTGCCCGGATATCAATAGGTGAAGGAAGATAGTCAACTATGGCATCCAAGAGAGGCTGGATCCCCTTATTCTTGATGGCGGCACCACATAGCACTGGGATGAGAGTAGCAGATAGAGTCCCTTTTCTAATCCCTCTCTTCAGCAGATCCTCCTCTATCTCTTCTCCTTTTAGGTATTTCTCCATCAACTCCTCATCTGCCTCGCTTACTCCCTCAATCAGTCTCTCCCTATATTCTCTTGCTTTCTCTTCAAACTCGGATGGAATCTTTCCTATTTGGGGTCTTATTCCCAGCTCTTCTTCCCAGGTGATAGCCCTCATCTTGACCAGATCGATCACTCCCTTAAAGCTCTCCGCTTCTCCCATGGGGATCTGAATGGGAAGGGCATTAGCATTGAGTTTCTCTCTCATCTCCTCTACCGCTTCCAAGAAGCGAGCACCCACCCGATCCATCTTATTTATGAATGCCAGGCAGGGAATGCCATATCTCCTCGCCTGATGCCAGACGGTCTCTGACTGGGGCTCTACTCCTCCCACAGCACAGAAGATGGCCATGGCCCCATCCAGGACTCTTAGGGATCTCTCAACCTCAACCGTGAAGTCCACGTGGCCCGGGGTATCAATAATGTTAATCCTATGGTCTCGCCAGTAGCAGGTGGTGGCAGCCGAGGTAATGGTTATTCCCCTCTCCTTCTCCTGAGCCATCCAGTCCATGATGGCCGTCCCCTCATCCACCTCACCCAATCTGTGGCTTATTCCGGTATAGTAAAGGATGTGTTCTGTGGTGGTCGTCTTCCCGGCATCAATGTGGGCCATGATCCCGATATTTCTTATTCTTTCTAAAGGTATCTCTCTCGCCATTTTGCTCATTCCATTCGCAGTTTACAGTTAACAGTTCACAGTTTACAGTAAAAAAACTGGTTACTGTTTCAGCCAAAGGCTGATCCGCCTCTGGCGGACGCTGGTTACTGTACACCTCGCTAAACTTCCAATGCTACCATCTGTAGTGGGCAAAGGCCTTGTTGGCCTCCGCCATCCTATGAGTATCTTCCTTCTTCTTTACTGCTAGGCCAGTCTTCCTTGAGGCATCCAAGAGTTCTCCGGCCAGCCTCTCGGCCATGGTATGCTCTTTTCTCTTCCTGGCAAAGTTTATTACCCAGCGCCGGGCTAAAGTCTCTCCCCTCTCCGGTCTGACATCTACTGGAACCTGGTAGGTGGCTCCTCCCACCCTACGAGGCTTTACCTCCAAAAGTGGTCTTACATTCTCAATGGCTCTTTTAAAGAGGCTCAAGGGGTCTTGACCGCTCTTCTTCCCTACAATCTCCAAGGCCTCATAGAGTATGAATCTGGCCAAGGACTTCTTCCCCTTCAGCATGAGGCAGTTAACAAACTTCGCCACTAAGAGGTTATTATACTTGGGATCGGGCAGTATCTCTCTCTTAAAGGCTCTCTTTCTTCTGGGCATCTCACTCACTCCGTTCGTACGCAATAGGCAATACAAAGAAATCTGCGTTTATTTGGGTTTCTTCGTTCCATATTTGGAGCGACTCTTTCTCCTGTCCTCCACTCCCATAGTATCCAGGGTTCCCCTTATGACGTGATACCTCACCCCAGGTAAATCCTTCACCCTTCCTCCCCTGATGAGGACGATGGAGTGTTCCTGCAGGTTATGGCCTATCCCGGGGATGTAGACCGTGACCTCCATACCATTGGAGAGGCTAACCCTGGCCACCTTTCTTAGGGCACTATTGGGTTTCTTGGGAGTGGTGGTATAGACCCTGGTGCATACCCCCCTCTTCTGGGGAGAGCCTCCCAAGGCAGGAGTGATGATCTTCTTAGTAGTCTTCTTCCTTCCCCTCCTTATCAGTTGACTTACTGTAGGCATCTCATACCTCGCTACGCTCGGATAGTTTACCAGTTTGCCGGTTTTCCGGTTTGCCAGTTTGTTGGTTTTTCTTAATTAACTGGCTAACTGGCCGACTGGTTAACTGGCTAACCAACTGACTGTTTACTCTTCACCCCCGCCTGCGCCGAGGCTTCGGCGGGCAGAAGTTCCAGTTCTTGGTAGGTAGAGAGGCCGGTTCCTGCTGGTATGAGGTGGCCCATGATTACGTTCTCTTTCAGGCCTCTTAATTCATCCCTTTTACCACTGGCGCCGGCCTCAGTCAATACCCTGGTCGTCTCCTGGAAACTGGCCGCGGAGATGAAGGACTCTGTTGTCAGGGAGGCCTTAGTTATCCCTAAGAGGATGGGCTGAGCAGTGGCAGGTCTCTTCTTCTTCTTCAATACCTTCTCATTCTCCGTTCGGAATATGACCCGATCTATCGCCTCACCCGGCAGGAAGCTGGTATCTCCAGGATCTATGATCCTCACTTTTTTGAGCATCTGGCGGACGATGATCTCCACATGCTTATCATTTATTTCCACACCTTGGAGCCGATAGACCTCCTGGATCTCACTCACCAGGTAGTCCTGTAACTCCTTATCTCCTTTAACACTCAATATATCGTGGGGGATGACGGGTCCGGACATCAATCTATCTCCGGCCATCACCCGATCCCCTTCATAGACCCGGAGGTGTTTCCCCTGGGGGATGAAGTACTCCCGACTCTCTGTTTCCCCTTCCACGATGATCCTTCTCATCCCCCTAATCGACTCTCCAAACTTGACTACCCCATCGATCTCTGTGATGATGGCTGGCTCCTTCGGCTTCCTAGCCTCAAAGAGCTCTGCTACCCGAGGAAGCCCACCAGTGATGTCCTTGGTCTTAGTTATCTCCCTGGGGAACTTGGCCAGAATCTCTCCAGAAGTGACCCAATCACCGGGATTCACTATGATGTGGGCCCCGGTCAATACCGTATATCTATCAACGATTTTGCCTATCCTGTCCTTAATGATGATCTCTGGATGGAGCCGGGTATGACGATGATCAATGATCACCCTTCCGATGTGTCCCGTAGACTTATCTCTCTCCGCTCTCATGGTCACTCCCTTGATGACATCTGAGAAGATCACCCTACCCTCCGCCTCTGTTAACAGGGGTCGGGTGTAGGGATCCCACTCCACAAGGAGTGCCCCCTTCTTTACTTCCTTCCCTTTTCTCTCTTTTAATATGGCACCATAGGGGACTATCTGGGTCTGGATCTCTTTCTCCTCCTTATCCAAGAGGCTTATTCTTCCATTGCGGTTTAAGACTACAGTCTCTTTATTCTTATTCACCACGATCCTCAGATTACGGTATTCTATTCTTCCCTCTTCCTTGGCCAGAATCTTCGATTGGGCAATGACTCTGGATGCCGTTCCCCCAATGTGAAAGGTCCTCATGGTGAGCTGGGTTCCTGGCTCACCGATAGATTGGGCGGCGATGACCCCCACCGTCTCTCCTAAGTCAACCAGCCTCCTCGTGGATAGGTTTCTTCCATAGCACTTCTGGCAGACACCATATCTCGCCTCACAGGTTAGGACGCTACGCACTCTGATCTCATCTATTCCCGCCTCCTCAATAATCCTCGCTTTCTCTTCTGTGATCTCCTCATTCCTTCTAACAATGACATCGCCCAGTCTGGGAATGGTGATATCCTCCTGGGCCACCCTCCCTATGATCCTATCCGATAGCGTGACAACGATCTCCCCTCCTTCCAGTATGGGGCCTAAGGTAATCCCATTGAGCGTTCCACAATCCTCTTCAGTAACGATCACCTCGTGGGCAACATCTACTAATCTCCTGGTGAGGTACCCAGAGTCCGCGGTCTTCAGGGCGGTATCTGCTAACCCCTTCCTTGCCCCATGGGCAGATATGAAGTACTCCAAGACGGTCAGTCCCTCTCGGAAGTTGGCCGTGATGGGAGATTCTATAATCTCGCCACTTGGCTTGGCCATCAGTCCTCTCATGCCCGCCAGCTGCCTCACCTGCTCCTTAGATCCCCGGGCTCCGGAATCGGCCATCATCAGGATGGGATTGAACTTCGTCCTTCCCTTGGGTGGAACCCTCAATCCCTCGATCATCCGGTCCGCCACCTCATCTGTGGTATGGGTCCAGATGTCGATGATCTTGTTATGCCTCTCGCCATCGGTTATGATCCCATCTCTATACTCTCCCTCCACCTTCCATACCGCCTTCTTGGCCTTCTCTAAAAGCTCTTTCTTCTCCTTGGGTACCTCCATATCAACCAAACCGATAGAGGTCCCGGCCTTGGTAGCAAACCGAAAGCCCAATTCCTTTAGATCGTCCAAGAGAAGGATGGTGCGGTAGCGTCCCAATCTTTGAAAACAGGAGAGGATGAGAGTGGTGATATCCTTCTTGGCCAGCTCCTTATTTATAAACCTGAGCTCCTCAGGTAGAATCTGGTTGAAGACCACCCTTCCGTAGGTGGTAGCTACAATTTCCTCACCGATCTTTACTTTTATCTTAGCATGAAGGGAGAGCGCCCCATGATCATAGGCGATTAGGACTTCCTCGCAACTTGCGAATCTCTTCCCCTCCCCCTTCTCTCCAGAGAGCTCTTTTGTGAGATAGCACAAGCCCAGGACCATATCCTGAGTGGGAGCGACTAAGGGCTTCCCGTGGGCCGTGGATAGAATATTATTGGGGGCGAGCATGAGAAGCCGGGCTTCGAGCTGGGCCTCACTAGATAATGGGAGATGGACCGCCATCTGGTCTCCATCGAAATCGGCATTGAAGGCCACGCAGACTAAGGGATGGATTCTGATGGCGTCTCCTTCCACAAGCACCGGTTCAAAAGCCTGGATCCCCTGGCGGTGCAGCGTGGGGGCACGATTTAGGAGTACGGGATGCTCTGAGATTATCTTCTCCAATATGTCCCAGACTTCGTCTGTCTCCTGGGCCATGAGCTTCTTTGCTCCCTTAATGGAGGTGACATATCCCTTCTCCTTTAGTCTCCGGATGAGAAAGGGCTCGAAGAGCTCTAGGGCCATCTTCTTGGGCAATCCGCACTGGTGGAGTTTGAGCTCTGGTCCGATGACGATGACCGAGCGCCCCGAATAGTCGACCCTCTTGCCCAGGAGGTTCTGCCGGAACCTCCCCTGCTTCCCCCTGAGCATATTGGATAGAGACTTCAAGGGCCTTCCCCCAGCACCCTTAACCACCCTTCCCCTTCGCCCATTATCGAATAGAGCATCCAGTGCTTCCTGGAGCATCCTTTTTTCATTCCTTACGATGACCTCTGGGGCACGAAGCTTCAGGAGTTTCTTCAATCTATTATTCCTATTGATCACCCGGCGGTAGAGGTCGTTTAGGTCGCTGGTGGCGAACCTTCCTCCATCTAAGGGAACCAAAGGCCTCAGGTCAGGAGGGGTGACGGGAAGGACTTCCAGGATCAGCCACTCCGGCCTATTCCCAGAGGTGAGGAAGGACTCCACCATCTTCAGTCTCTTGGCGAGCTTTATTCGCTTCTGGGCCGAGGTAGTCCTTCTCATGTTATTCTTAATCTCCTTCGCCAAAGTAGCTAAGTCTACCTCCTCCAATAGTTTCCTGATGGCCTCTCCTCCCATCCCGGCCTTAAAGGAGGTACCATACTTCTTCCTATAATACTGATATTCCTCTTCAGTCAAGAGCTTCTTCTTGGCCAGCTTGGTCATACCGGGATCGGTGATGATGTACTCTTCGAAGTAGAGAACCTTCTCTAACTGTCGCTGGGATAGCCCTAAAAGGGCTCCCATTCTACTGGGTATTCCCTTGAAGTACCAGATGTGGGATAGGGAGGTAGCAAGTTCGATGTGGCCCATCCTAACCCGGCGCACAGAAGATTTGGTAACCTCTACCCCGCAACGATCACAGACTATCCCCTCATGCTTCATCCTCTTGTACTTTCCGCAGTAGCACTCGTAATCCTTGGTGGGGCCGAAGATGCGTTCACAGAATAGGCCCTCTCTTTCTGATCTGAAGGTACGATAATTTATGGTCTCTGGCTTCTTAACCTCCCCATGGCTCCAGGATCGGATAACCTCTGGTGAGGTGAGTCTTATCCTTATAGCATCATAAGTAATGGGAGCCCCTTCTTTTATAAGGTCTCCTCTTCTTTTTTTCCTTTCGAGCTCAACATCTAAGCACAGTCCCATGAGTTCCTTGATCAGGACGTTAAAGGACTCGGGGAGAGTAGGGGGAAGGGCATCCTCTCCCTTAACAATGGCCTCATATATCTTGGTTCTCCCAGCGATGTCATCGCTCTTTACCGTGAGCATCTCCTGCAGGATATAGGCCGCCCCATAGGCCTCCAGGGCCCAGACCTCCATCTCCCCAAAACGTTGTCCTCCAAACTGGGCCTTGCCGCCTAAAGGCTGCTGGGTGACCAGAGAGTAGGGGCCTATGGCTCGGGCATGGATCTTATCCGCTACCAGGTGAGCGAGTTTCATCATATAGATATAGCCTACCGTAACCTCTTGATCGAAGGGTTCACCTGTCCTTCCATCATATAATATAGTCTTCCCATTCTCAGGAAGCCCGGCCTTCTTCAAGAGCCTTTTAATCTCCCCCTCTCTTGCGCCATCAAAGACCGGTGAGACGATCTTCATCCCTAAGGCCCGGGCAGCCCAGCCCAGGTGGGTCTCCAGTATCTGACCTACATTCATCCTGGAGGGGACCCCCAAGGGGTTTAAGAGTATCTCCACCGGGGTGCCATCCGCTAAATAGGGCATATCCTCTGCAGGTAGGATCTTGGCAATTACCCCTTTATTCCCGTGCCTTCCTGCGATCTTATCTCCCACAGAGAACTTCCTCTTCTTGGCTACGAAGACCTTGACCATCTTCAAGATTCCACTGGAAAGCTCATCACCCTTCTTGGCCCTTTCCAGGTCCCGCTCTCTTCTTCTCCGAATAGCCCCTGCTTCTCTCTTCAGGATCTCTTCTATCCTCTCAATCTCTCCTTTTCTCTTCAGTCTCTTAATCTTTCTCTTTGCCCTATCAGAAAGTCTTTTTATCTCTCTCTCCGCCTCTTTCTTTATTCCCTCTAACTCTTCTAATAGAGCCTCCCTCTCCTTCTTAGTCTTGGGCCTCTTTTTCTTAGAGAAGACCTTGACGTCGACCACTATCCCCTCATCCCCGGGAGGAAAGCGCAAGGAGGCATCCCTCACCTCTTCTGCCTTCTCCCCAAATATGGCCCGCAAAAGCTTCTCCTCTGCGGAGAGCTCGGTCTCCCCTTTGGGGGTGACCTTGCCGATCAAGATATCCCCTGGTTTGACCGTAGCCCCGATGCGCACAATCCCCTCATCATCCAGATTGGCCAGGGCCTCCTCTGCCACATTGGGGATGTCTCTGGTGATTTCCTCCTTTCCTAGTTTGGTATCCCGGGCTAAGAGCTCGTACTTCTCGATGTGTAGGGAGGTGAATTTATCATCCTTCACCACCCGTTCACTTATCAGGATGGCGTCCTCAAAGTTATACCCCTCCCAGGGCATGAAGGCTACTAAGACATTTCTTCCCAGGGCGAGCTCCCCCCTATCTACTGCCGGACCATCAGCGATGATCTCTCCCCTCTTCACCCTCTGGCCCTTCTTTACTATTGGTTTCTGATGGATGCAGGTATCCTGATTGGACCTGACGAACTTATCCAGGAAGTAAGTATCGTGGGGCTCGAGGATGAAAGAGGGCTCCACCCCAGAGGGGCCTCTGCCCCGGAGGGGCTCTTCTATCCGGATGATAATCTTATCTGCGTCCACCTCTTCCACTACTCCATCCTTCTTAGCCAGGACGACCGCCCCGGAGTCATGGGCTACCTTCTCTTCTATCCCGGTTCCCACTAGGGGGGCTTCAGGAACCAGGAGGGGGACCGCCTGGCGCTGCATATTGGAACCCATAAGCGCCCGATTGGCATCATCGTGTTCTAAGAAAGGGACCAGAGCCGCAGAGACCGAGACCAGCTGTTTGGGTGAGATGTCCATATAATCGATCTTACCCGGGGTGAGCTTGGGGAAATCGCCTCTATGCCTTGCCGAGACCCTCTCCTCTAAGAAATGGCCCTTATTATCGAGTCGGGCATTTGCCTGAGCGATGATATATTCATCCTCCTTATCTGCAGAGAGGTACTCGATCCTCTCGGTCACCCTTCCCTTCTCCACCTTGCGATAGGGAGACTCAATGAGGCCGAACTCGTTCACCTTGGCATAGGTGGAGAGGGAGTTGATGAGGCCGATGTTTGGGCCCTCTGGGGTCTCTACGGGGCACATGCGGCCATAGTGGGTATGGTGGACATCCCTCACCTCAAAGCCTGCTCTCTCCCGGGATAATCCTCCCGGACCTAAGGCGGAGAGTCTCCTCTTATGGGTGAGTTCTGCCAAGGGATTCGTCTGGTCCATAAACTGAGAAAGCTGACTCCTACCAAAGAAATCCCTTATTGAGGCCACCAGGGGATTGGCATTTATTAGGTTGCGGGGCATGACGCTCGTCAGATCCGTAAGGGACATCCTCTCTTTTATTCTCCTCTCCATACGGAGTAGGCCAATCCTCACCTGGTTGCTCAAGAGCTCCCCCACACTCCTGGCCCTTCTATTCCCCAAGTGATCGATATCATCAACGGTGCCCTTACCATACCTCAAGTCAACTAAATATCTAATAACCCCGACAATATCCTCTTTAGTCAGAGCCTTCTCGCTCATGGGGACATTAAGCCCTAGCTTCTTATTGAGTTTATACCTTCCCACCTTGGCCAGATCATACCTTCTCTTATCGAAGAAGAGTCTCTCCAAAAGCCTCTTGGCCCCTTCTGCTGAGGGTGGTTCACCAGGACGGAGTCTTCTATAGACCTCTATCAAGGCCTCCCTCTCGGTAGTGGTGGAATCCTTCTCCAGGGTATTCTTAATGGCCAGGTTGGCCCTTACTTCATCGATAACCACGGCCCTCACCTTCTTTATCCCTGCTTTTGCCATCTTATCTAGGGAAGGGGGGGTGATCTCCTGGTTGGCCTCTAAGATAATTTCTCCCGTCTTCTCATCTATGACCTCCCTTGCCAAAATCTGGCCCAGAGCCTTGGGCAACTTGGCTTGCGGGGAAGTAACCTCAATCTCCTTTATTCCTGCCTGCTGGAACTTTTCCAAGAGAGGTTGGGTAATTTTCTCTCCAGCCAAAAGAACCTTCTCACCCGTCTGCCTATCCCTAATGGTTCTTATTGCCATCTTCCCCAGGGCACGGGAAAACCTGGGCTCTTTGACCCTCAGGATCTTGGGGGTTTCTTCTACCTTGATCTCTTTTATGGGGTAGAAAAGGGATAGTATCTCTTCATTCTTCTCATAGCCCAGGGTGCGCAGGAAGGTAGTGGCTAAGATCTTTCTCTTGCGATCTATGCGGACATAGACCAGGTCATTGACATCAAGTTCAAACTCCAGCCAACCTCCTCTGTAGGGAATGATGCGGCAGGAATAGAGGTGTTTGCCATTGGGGTGAACAGAGAAAGTATAGGCCACCCCTGGGGAACGATGGAGCTGGCTCACTACCGCCCGCTGGGCACCATTGATGATGAACGTCCCTTGGGGGGTCATCAGGGGTATCTCCCCAAGGTAGACCTCCTCCTCCTTGACCTCCCTTATGTGCCTCTTCCCAGTGCCCGGTTCCTCTTCCCTTATCACCAGCCTCAGGATTATCTTAAGGGAGAGGGCATAGGTCAGACCTCTATCTCGACACTCCTTTATACTATACTTCGGCTCCTCCAACCTATAACCCACAAATTCCAAGGAGCTTGTGCCCTTAGCGTCATCAATGGGGAAAACCTCCCTAAAGACGGCCTCCAGACCCTGAGGCTTGCGGGAGAAAGGACCCTTGCCTGGCTGTAAGAAATCCTCATAGGATTTCTTCTGGATCTCGATGAGGTTCGGTATCTCCAAGACCTCTGGGATTTTAGCAAAGCTTACCTTTTTCATTATGAATAACCCCCTACCCCGATTTTATCGGGAAACTCCAAATTCTAAATCCCAAACTCTAAACAATAATTCCTAATTTCTAATGTCTAATTTCTAACAAAATGTCTAATGTCTAAATGTCTAATTTTTGGATATTGGAAATTCTCTTTTACAGAAATTATTTAAGTTCTACCTTGGCTCCCACCTCTTCCAGTTTTTTCTTTACTTCTTCTGCCTCCTCCTTTGGGATCTCGGTCTTCACCGGCTTGGGAGCTCCGTCTACCAGGGCCTTGGCCTCCTTCAGGCCGAGGTCGGTCAGACTCCTCACCACCTTAATGACCTGTATCTTCTGAGGACCTATCTCCTTCAAGATGACATCGAAGGTGGTCTTCTCCTCTGCCGGAGGTGCCCCGGGGGCTGCTCCGGGAACCGCCATGGCCATCGGTGCCACAGCACTAACTCCAAACTTCTCCTCTAGGACCTTGACAAGATCGGCCAGTTCTAAAACACTTAAGGACTCGATACCCTTTATGATCTCCTCTGCTTTCTTAGAAAGCTCCACCGTGACCTCAGGTTTAGGCTCTTTCTCTGCCTTCGGAGCTTCTGGCTTTGTCTCTTTCTCTGCTATCTCTTTTGGCTTTTCTTCCTTCCGGGCCAGAGGCGCCTCTCGGCCGGTGGCCTTCTTCTCTTCTTTGGGAGCTTCTTTAATTTCTGGTTCCTTTTTTCCCTCTTTCTTTTCTACCATAATTAACTACCTCCTTCTTTTATCGCTCAATCCCCTTAAGAATGAGAATTAAATTTCTTATGTTCCCTTTGAGGACGTTTACCAAGCCCGGTACGGGGGATTTTATTATAGCAGCAACCTGGGAGAGAAGTCCCTCATAGGAAGGGAGAAGGGCGAGCTCTCTAATCCTTTCCCTATCAATAAGTCTCCCCTCAACTATTCCCACTTTAATCGAAAGTGCCTCATGTTCCTTGCTAAAATCGGTCAATATTCTCACTCCCGCCAGAGGGTCCTCATAACCAAAGGCAATAGCGGTGGGCCCCCTCAGATAAGGAAGAAGCCCTTCCTCATATCTTTCCCCTTTGACTGCCAGGCGGGCCAAGGTATTCTTAATCACCTCATACTCAATCCCTCCACTCCTTAATTTCTTTCGCAGATCGCTCATCTCTTCCACATCCAGACCACAATAATCAGAGAGAACGATGCTTGAAGCAGAATGCATCCTCTCCTTTATCTTCTCGACCTGCTTCTCCTTGGCTATTCTCTGTGGTTTCTTCTCTTCTGCCATTAGAGGCCTTCCCTGGTTAGTCTTTT
>JAUWXM010000081.1 GCA_030616365.1 bacterium
GGCTTCCCTTCCTTGAATATCCAGACCTTTACCCCAATCCTTCCATACGTCGTGTGGGCCTCACTGAACCCATAATCGATATCTGCCCTCAGGGTATGTAAGGGAACTCTTCCTTTTCTATACCACTCTGTTCTAGCGATCTCCGCTCCTCCCAAACGACCACTGCAGGCGATCTTTATTCCCTTGGCTCCCGCCTCCAGGGCACTCTCTACCATCCTCTTCATGGCCCTCCGGAAGCCACGCCTTTTCTCAAGTTGGAGGGCAACGCTCTCTGCTACTAACTGGGCATCTAAGAAGGGGGTCTCTATCTCCTGGATGTTGAGATAGATCTCCTTACTCGTTATTTTAGAGAGGTCCTCCTTCAACCTCTCCACCTCCGCCCCTTTTCTTCCGATGACAATCCCAGGGCGAGCAGTAAAGATATTGATGCTCAGGCGCTTTCCTGCCCGGTAGATCTCTATCTTAGAGATGCCGGCGCGCTGCAGCCTCTCCTTTATGAACTTGCGAATATGAAAGTCCTCTAATAGTAGGTCGCCGTAATCCTTTTTGGCAAACCACTTGCTCTTCCAGTCCTTTACGATCCCGATTCGGAAGCTAAAAGGATGAACTTTCTGTCCCACTACTTATCTCCTTTACTTTTTACTTTTGCCTGCCCCGTAGGCTTGTCTTTCAGGGGCTTTGCTTTCCTCTCTTTCAAAATGATAGTGATATGGCTTGTTCTCTTTCTTATCTTGGTCGCCCTTCCAAAGGCCCTCGGCCTCCATCTGGGTAGGGTGGGACCCTGATCACAGGTCGCCTGGGCCACATAGAGGTTCTCCTTTACCTTAGCATTGGCCAAGGCAGAGCGCAGGAGCTTCTCCAAGATGGGGGATGCCCTTCCTGAGGTAAACTTCAGGATGTTTAAGGCCTCTTCTGTCTCCTTGCCTCTGATGAGGTCCAAGACCCTCCTCACCTTACGGGGAGCGATCCTGATAAATCGTGTCTTTGCCTTCGCTTCCATTCCTACCTCACTTAATGGCGGTTATCCTCTCCGTGTGGGCCCCATGGGCTCGGAATATCCTGGTGGGTGAGAACTCACCCAGCTTCTGGCCCACCATCTCCTCTGTGATGTAGACTGGGATGAACCTCTTTCCATTATAGACCGCCAGGGTATGGCCTACCATCTGGGGAAATATAGTTGAGGACCGAGACCAGGTCTTGATTACGGCCTTTTTCCCTGTCTTATTCATGGCCTCGATCTTCTTTAATAACTTGGAATCGATAAAAGGGCCCTTCTTTATTGATCTACCCATTATTTCCTCCTCTTTATAATCAGTCTGTCAGAGGACTTCCTCTTCCTTGTCTTATATCCCTTAGTGGGCTTTCCCCAGGGGGTTACCGGATGCCGGCCACCAGAGCTCTTCCCCTCTCCGCCACCATGGGGATGGTCAACAGGGTTCATGGCCACTCCCCTTACCTTGGGGCGGTAGCCAAAATAGCGGGACCTTCCCGCTTTCCCCAAAGAGATGCTCCCCCAGTCGACATTCCCTACCTGACCGATGGTTGCCAGACAGTCCAGAAGGACCTTCCTTATCTCCCCTGAGGATAGCCTCAGGTGGGCATACCTCCCCTCCTTGGCCAAGACTTGGGCAAAGGTGCCCGCTCCCCGTGCCATCTGTCCGCCTCTGCCTTTGGTGAGCTCAATGTTATGGATGGTGGTCCCTAAGGGGATATGCTTGAGGGCTAGAGAGTTCCCTATCCTGATATCAACATCCTCACCAGATATTACCTCATCCCCCACCTTCAAGCCTTGGGGAGCGATAATATATCTCTTCTCCCCATCTCTATAAGATAGAAGGGCGATGTAGGAGGTACGATTGGGATCATACTCAATGGAGACCACCTTGGCTGGGACATGGAACTTATCTCTTTTAAAGTCAATGACTCGGTATCTTCTCTTATGGCCTCCTCCCCTCCGGCGCATGGTAATCTTTCCCTCTCTACCCCTTCCCGCCCTCTCCTTTAAAGGCCTGAGGAGGGGCGTGTGGGGTTTGGCCTTGGTGAGTTCTTCAAAGGTCGCCCCAGTTGTCGCTCTTCTCGATGGGGTAGTTGGTCTATATTTTTTAATGCCCATTTTGCGCTCCCGTTGGTCGCAAATTATTAGTTATAAATTATGAATTATTAATTTTTAATAACTGCCTATTTGCTGTTTAACTCATCACTCATCATTAATAACTCATAAGTGCTCTAAGTTCCCTCAAATAACTCTATTTTGTTTCCTTCCTTTAAGGTAAGGATGGCCCTCTTTTTGTCCGGAGTCTTGCCGCTATGCCTGCCCATTCTCTTTTTCTTACCCCTCACATAGGAGGTATTGACTGCCATAACCTTTACCTTGAATATCTCCTCAACCGCCTTCTTGATCTCATCCTTAGTTGCCCTGCTATCGACAAGGAAGACATACTTATTCTCTTTTTCCTTCAGTATGGTGCTTTTCTCTGTTATCAGGGGGGTCTTTATGATATCGTAGAGGCTCTTCATTCCAGGTGTTTCTCTAATCTCGTTAGGGCTGCTTTAGTCAGGATCAATCTATTATGGTTCAATAGGTCGTAGACGTTCAAAGAATTGGGTGATAGCACCTTTACTCCCTCAATATTCCGAGTTGCCCTCCTCACCTTCTCGTTCCCTTCTTCAATGATGAGTAGATGCTTTTTGTCACTTCTCAGCTTAGCCAATATGCTGGTCATCCTCTTTGTTTTCGCCTCCTTCAAATCTATATTATCCAAGATCAAAATCTTCTTTTCCTTAAACTTAGCGGAGAGGGCGCACCGGAGAGATTTCCTCCTCGCCTTCTTGGAAAGGGAGTAGGAGTAGCCCCTGGGGTGAGGGCCGAATGTCGTCCCCCCTCCCTTCCATATTGGAGAGCGGATAGAGCCTGCCCTAGCCCTCCCGGTTCCCTTCTGCCTCCAGGGCTTCCTTCCTCCACCGCGAACCTGGCTTCTCTCCTTGGTAGAGGCGGTTCCCCTTCTTCGGGAAGCGAGCTCTCGTCTTACTGCCTCATAGAGCAAGGCCTCGTTCACTTTCGCCCCGAATACCTTGCTACTCAGAGAGAGCTCTCCTATTCTCTCTCCTTCTATATTATGAAGGTCTAATTTAGGCATGCTTCTCCTTTGCCTTCTTTATGGCTTCCTTAATTATAAGATAACCCCCTCTTGCTCCAGGGACGGCGCCCTTTACCAATAAGAGGTTCTTCTCCGGCTCCACCTTCATCACCTTTAGGTTCTGAACCGTGATCCTATCTTTCCCCATCCTTCCCGGCATCTTCTTTCCTTTCAGAACCCGAGAGGGGAAGGCGCTACCACTACCGATGGAGCCTATCCTCCTATGTGATTTAGAACCATGGGAGGCCGGGCCGCCAGCAAATCCCCATCTCTTCATCACTCCCGCGAACCCCTTCCCCTTGCTCATTCCCGTGATATCGAGATAATCCCCTTCCTTGAAGATACCCACCTTAATCTCCTGGCCGAGGGTATACTTCTCATCACTAGAAATAGGGATTTCTCTCAATATCCTAACCGGCTCTACCTTGGCCTTTGCCAGGTGTCCTTTAAGGGGCTTCTTAACCCTCTTCGCTCTATCGAAGCCGAGCTGGATGGACCTCTCCTTAATCTGGGTGACGAAACAGGGACCGGCCTGGATAATGGTAACCGGGATGATTCTTCCCTCCTTATCATATATCTGTTCCATACCCAGCTTCTTTCCTAAGATTCCCTTCATACCTCGCTCCACTCGGATAGTTCACCAGTTTTCCGGTTTGTTGGTTTTTCTTGGTTAACTGGCTAACTGGCTAACTAACTGACCGTTCACCATATCTATAATTTAATTTCCACATCTACCCCAGCAGGGAGGTCGAGTCTCATCAGGGCATCTATTGTCTTGGGGGTTGGTTCTAAGATATCCAAGAGCCTCTTGTGGATACGTATCTCAAACTGTTCTCTCGACTTCTTATCCACATGGGGGGAGCGCAGGACAGTATACTTTGAGATCTTTGTCGGTAGGGGGAGGGGGCCAGAAACCTTGGCACCCGTCCGCTTTGCTGTCTGAAGTATCTCTTGAGCAGACTGATCTAAGAGCCGATGGTCATAAGCCTTTAATCTTATTCTTATTCTTTCTCTTCTGGGCATCCTATTCCTCGCTCCGCTCAGATAGTTTACCAGTTTTCCGGTTTTCCGGTTTGCCGGTTTGTTGGTTTTTCTTGATTAACTGGCTAACTGGTGAACTGGTTAACTGGTTAACTGACTGACTGTTCACTGTATAATCTCCGTCACCACCCCAGCACCCACCGTCTTTCCTCCCTCTCGGATGGCGAAGTTCTGCTCGGGTTCTAAGGCGATGGGAATGATGAGCTCTATCTCCAGGTCCACATTGTCTCCGGGCATGACCATCTCCA
>JAUWXM010000060.1 GCA_030616365.1 bacterium
GAATATCTCCGGGGCCCAGGGAGACTACTTCCAGGCAACAAGAGGGGGAGGGCATGGGGACTATCGCACCTTGGTTTTGGCCCCCCATTCTGTTCAGGAGATGTTTCATCTAGCGAAAGAGGCCTTTGATTTAGCGGATAGATATAGAAATCCGGTCATTATCTTAGGGGATGGGGTTCTGGGCCAGATGATGGAGCCGGTAGAAGTAGTCCAAAGTCCATCCGTCCATCTGGCAAAGACAGATGGACGGACCAAAGTCCAAAGTCCGCCGAAGAAGAATTGGATATTGAATGGATGTCAGGGAAGAGAGCCGAAGAGTATAAAGTCCCTTCGCTTAGGAGAAGGGGTACTAGAGAAGCATAATGAGAAACTATCTAAGAAGTATCAAGAGATGGAGAAAGAGATAAGATATGAAGCTATAGGAATAGAAGATGCTCAAGTGATCCTGGTGGCCTTCGGGACGCCAGCCAGGATATGCAAGGAGGCCATGCATCGGGCAAGGAAAGAGGAATTAAAAGTGGGGCTCATAAGACCCATCACCCTCTTCCCTTTCCCCAAAGGGATCATTTTAGAGAATGCCTCGAGGATAAAAGGGTATCTTACTGTAGAGATGAATCTGGGACAGATGGTAGAGGATGTGAAATTGGCAGTGAATGGAAGATGTCCGGTCCATTTCTATGGTCGGCCAGCAGGTAGTCTGCCAGAAGTGAAAACCATTATCGAAAGGATAAAGAAAGTCTTAAGATGAAACGAATATTTGGTCGGCCAGAGAGTATGCAAGATGTACCGACTATCTACTGCCCAGGGTGTGGCCATGGCATCGTTCATAGGTTAATCTATGAGGTAATCGATGAGTTGGGGGTAAGAGAGAAAACAATTGCTGTGGCACCGGTAGGCTGTGCTGTTTTGGCTTACCAGTACTGGAAATTCGATACCACTGAAGCTGCCCATGGCCGACCTCCGGCAGTAGCTACGGGAATAAAGAGAGTCTTACCGGATAGGATAGTCTTTACCTATCAGGGGGATGGAGACTTGGCAGCCATCGGAACAGCAGAGACGGTTCACGCTGCCAATCGAGGAGAGAATATAACCGTGATCTTTGTCAATAACGCTGTCTATGGTATGACGGGAGGGCAGATGGCTCCTACCACATTGACTGGCCAGAAGACCCTGACTACCCCTTCTGGTCGGGAGCCAAAAATAGCGGGCTATCCCATAAAGATCTCCGAGGCCCTAGCCCAGCTCGATGGGACAGCCTATATCGAGAGGGTGGCAATCAATAGCCCAAAGAATATATTAAAGGCAAAGAAAGCTATAAAGAAGGCCTTCCAGGCCCAGATAGAGAATCGAGGATTTTCCTTAGTGGAGGTACTATCCATGTGCCCCACCTGCTGGGGAGTAACTTCCCAAGAGGCTCTCAAGTGGGTAGATGAGAAGATGCTCCCTGAATTCCCCTTGGGGGTCATTAAAGATATTAAGTGATAAATTGCAGAACAGGCTTCAGGCTTCAGGCTACAAAAGCTTGCAGCTTGTAGCTTGCAGCTAGTAAATTCCCCTTACAGGAGATAATATGAGAGAGGAGATAGTCATCGCTGGCTTTGGAGGCCAGGGGATCATGTTTACTGGAAGCCTGCTTGCCCAGGGGGCCATGTTAGAGGGGCTCCAGGTCACCTTCTTTCCCTCTTATGGGGCAGAGATGAGGGGAGGTACTGCGAACTGTAGTCTGATTATCTCAGATGAGGAGATCGGCTCACCAGTGGTGACCAACCCCACCTCTTGTCTTATCCTCAACCAACCCTCTCTTGATAAGTTTGAAGAAAGGATGAGAGAAAAAGGCCTCTTGATTCTCAATTCCTCCTTGGTTGATAGGGGAGTGGAGAGAAAGGATCTGAAGATAGCCGAGGTCCCGGCCACAGAGATGGCTATAAAATTAGGGAACGTCAAAGTAGCCAATATGATTGCCCTTGGTGCCTACTTAAAGAAAAGCAAAATAATCCCCCTGAAAAGGATAATAAACTCTCTCCCCAAAATCTTAGGAGAGAAGAAGAAAGACCTATTAGAGATAAATGAGAAGGCCCTTGAGAAAGGAAGTGGGCTCATTAAATGATTAGGAAAGCGAGGTTTTCTGACATTAAAGAGATACAGAGGCTTATCAATCGCTATGCTCAGGACGGGGCCCTCCTTCCCCGTTCTCTTAGTGAGTTATATGAAAACATAAGGGACTTCTTTATTTACAAAGAGAAGAGAAGGATGCTGGGATGCTGCGCCCTTCATATTAGCTGGAAGGACTTGGCAGAGATAAAGTCCCTGGCAGTCAGAAGAGAAGCAAGGAGGAGGGGAATAGGAAATAGATTACTTAGGACCGCCCTTCAGGAAGCAAAAGAATTGGGGATTAAAAAGGTCTTTGCCCTCACCAATCAAGAGAAGTTTTTCAAGAAGAATAGTTTTAAGAAAATAAAGAAGGAAAAGCTACCTCATAAGATATGGGGGGAATGTATTAGATGCCCAAAGTTTCCCGATTGTGATGAAGTGGCCATGATCTTTCTCATTGACAATTAAATCCTGTTTATGCTACTATGAACAAAATGAAAGGAGGTGACGAAGATGATTGGGTTCTTAATCGTAGGGATCCTTGCCTTAATTCTGGCCCTTCTCTACTTTGCTGTTCCGGATGTAGTGGTCAAAATTAACAATTCCCTAAAGAGAGTCTTGTTTGAGGATCGCTGGACCTTTACCCATCGTCTGGGAGCAGGAAGCTTTTTCCTCATCGGGGCCATCATTCTCCTCTGGGCCTGGTGGGTCACAAAGGGTCCCAGATAATAAAAGCCAAACCTTTATTCTTTTAAGAGGAAGAGGTCTATTTTAAGGTATCGGAACTTCGATAAGTAAAAGACGGCGGAGAGCGAAGCGCGCCATTATTTTAAGGTATCGGAACTTCAATAAGTAAAAGACGGCGGAGAGCGAAGCGCGCCATTATTTTAAGGTATCGGAACTTCGATAAGTAAAAGACGGCGGAGAGCGAAGCGCGCCGTTATTTTAAGGTATCGGAACTTCAATAAAATAAGGTTCTTGCGAAGCGAGGTTCTTATTACGAAAGTAACAAGGTTCTGACGAAGTCAGGTTCTTATTGTTTGACTTTTTACCTTCCCAAGACCTTTCTTTTATCGAGATGAATATATTTCAGATAATAAAAAGGATTGATAAGCCAGCAGAGATATATCTAATCCAGGCGCACTCTTCCACTATTGAATTAAGCGATGAGAAAGTAGAGAGTATAGAGCAGGCTTCTACAGAGGGTCTCGGTCTGCGCGTCATAGATAGAGGAGGTCTGGGCTTTAGCTATACCACAGATCTGGGGCTAATAGACAGGACAATCGAAGAGGCTTCTCTAAATGCAAGATACGCTACTAAGGATAGGTATAATCTCTTGCCCCAGAGGGTCTCTTCCTATCCCAAGGTTAATATCTATGATGAGGACTTAAACAGAGTATCTTTAAAGGAGAAGATTGAGAGGATAGAGAGGGCTTCCCAGGCTGCTTTAAAATATGATAAGAGGGTTAAAAAGGTCTACAAGGCCATACATCATGACACCACCTACAGAATAATCATCCTTAACTCTGAAGGGCTGGAAGTCTCCTATTCTGGAACCTCTTGCTCCATATCACTTATGGTCATCGCCCAGGAAGGAAAAGAATCCCAGAGCGGGTCTGAGTTCGATATCCAGAGATTCTATCAAAAGTTAAAGGTAGAGGAGATAGGAAGAAGAGCGGCCCAGAAGGCCCTCTCCCTTCTCGGGGCTAAGAAGATAAAGACCCAGAGGATACCGATACTTCTAGATCCCTTAGTAGGAAGCAGCTTTGTAGGATTAATCGCTAGCGCCCTAAGTGCCGAGGCGGTCCAGAGAAAGAGATCCCTATTTAGAGCTAAATTGGATAAGAGAGTAGGCACACGGGAATTGAATATCATTGATGACGGCATCTTAAAAGAAGGCCTGGGAAGCGCTCCCTGTGACGATGAGGGAGTGCCAACATCAAGGAAGACCCTCATTGAAGAGGGAATATTAAGAGACTATCTCTATAATACCTATACCGCAGCAAAGGAGAAAAAGAGTTCTACGGGAAATGGGATGAGGGGCTCCTTCAAATCCCTGCCCGGGATTGGAGCTACTAACCTATTCATCTCAGCTGGCAGGAAGTCTAAAGAAGAGTTAATCAAAGGGATGGGGAAGGGCCTCTATGTTACTGAGACCTTGGGGATGCATACCGCAGATCCCATCTCTGGTGACTTCTCCATTGGAGTAAATGGCCTCTGGATTGAAAAAGGAGAGGTCTCTTACCCTATCTGCGGGGTGACCATGAGCGGCAACCTTATGAAACTTCTAAAATCAATAGAAGAAGTGGGCAATGACCTGCGCTTCGTGGGTAATATCGGTTCACCCTCCATTCATCTCTCCGGGATGATGATCGGCGGGAGGTAAAAAATGAGGATCAATGGAGAGACAAAGATAGTGGGTCTTATCGGCTACCCCATAGGACATACCCTCTCTCCAGCAATGCATAATAGAGCCTTTGAATACCTGGACCTCAATTATATCTATCTTCCCTTCCCTGTTGAGAAGAATAATCTAAAAGGGGCCCTGAGGGCTCTACCCCCCTTAGGCATAGTGGGGGTGAATGTCACCCTCCCCTATAAGGGGAAGGTTCTCGAATATCTGGATGAGGTGATTGAGGAAGCAGAACTCACCGGGGCGGTAAATACCATCTTGGTTAAGAGTGATAGACTAATAGGATATAATACAGACGGGGAGGGATTCGTTACCTCCTTAAAAAAGGGGACAGGGATTGATCCCAAGGGCAAGAGGGTGGTGATCATCGGTGCCGGGGGTGCTGCCCGGGCGGTGAGCATCCGACTCGCCAAAGAAGAGGTAGAGAAAATTACTCTGACTGATATCATCTTCAACAAGGCCCAGGATCTTGCTTCTCACATCGAAAAGCATATCTCTAAAGTAGAGACCACTGCACTCAGAGGAGAGGAGCTGGAAAAGGAGATTAAGGAGACAGATATCCTGATCAATGCCACACCATTAGGGATGAAACCAGATGATCCCCTGCCCATCGATCCCAAACTATTCCACCCAAATCTTTTGGTCTACGATCTAATCTATAATCCTCCAAAGACTAAACTCTTAAGCGAGGCAGAGAAAATAGGGGCAAAAACCTTGAATGGGAGGGGGATGCTCCTCTATCAGGGAGCCCTGGCCTTCACCATCTGGACGGGCAGGGAAGCGCCGATTGAGATAATGGCCCGAGCCTTAGAAGAAGAACTGAGGAGATGATTTTAAAGACAGTCTTTGTCTTCATTTTCGGGACCTGCGTGGGGAGCTTCTTGAATGTCTGCATCTGGCGCCTTCCTCGGAATAAATCCATCATTACCCCTCGCTCCTTTTGTCCTCACTGCCAGACCTCTATTAAGGGATATGACAATATTCCCCTGATAAGTTATCTTGCCCTTAAAGGAAGATGCAGAGACTGCGGAAAAAGGATATCACCACGCTACTTCATTGTAGAACTCTTAACCGGGATGATTTTCGCCCTTTTCTATTTCAACTATCTGCTGGGCAATTTTCCTCTGGGAGAGTTGTTCCTCTATCTTCTCTTGGCTTCAGCATTGATTGCCATCACCTTCATAGACTTTGAGCATAAGATGATCCCGGATAGGATTACCTATCCTGGTATAGTAATCGGCCTCTTAGCAAGCCTTATAATCAAGCACCAGGCTCCTTTTATTCTTTCCCATATCCCAAGGGTTGACTCCCTCATCGACTCCTCTCTCGGATTATTGGCAGGGGGAGGAATTTTGTGGACCATTGCTATCTTAAGTAGGGGAGGAATGGGAGGAGGAGATATAAAGTTGGGGGCCATGATCGGTGCCTTCTTAGGCTGGCAACCTACCTTGTTGACACTATTGTTGGCCTTCTTTGCGGGCGCTGTGGTAGGAATTATTCTCATGCTCTTGAAACTATTTACTAGTAAAAGTCTCAAGGCTGCCTGGAGAAAGAGGAAGGAATTCATTCCTTTCGGTCCCTATCTCGCCCTGGCTACTCTGGCGATCATTCTAAAAGGCCAGGCAATTATGGGCTGGTACTTTAGAATATTTTAAGTTACAATTAACAATGAGCACGTAACATTTCTTATTTTTCATTGTTCAATGTTCATTGTTACTTTTTACTTTCCGACGAGCGGAATGAGGAGGCGGAGATGCTAAGATACTTGACTGCTGGTGAATCGCATGGAAGGTCTTTAATGGCCATTCTGGAAGGAATGCCCTCTGGTCTAAGAGTAGATAAGGCTATTATTGATAAAGAACTTAAGAGAAGACAGGCAGGCTATGGAAGAGGGAAGAGGATGGAGATCGAAAAGGATAGGGTTCAAATACTATCCGGAATGAGGGGAGGAGAGACCCTGGGAAGCCCCATTGCTCTTTCCATCCCTAATCGAGACTGGAAGAACTGGAAACTGATTATGGATCCCGTCAGGCCAGGCAAAGAAGGAAAGGTGACCAGGCCACGACCGGGCCATGCAGACCTGGTAGGAGTCCTGAAGTATGATCAGGATGATATAAGGAATGTTCTGGAGAGGGCTTCTGCGCGGGAGACAGCAGCCAGGGTAGCCATAGGTGTTATAACCAAGATCCTTCTCTCTGAATTTGGGATCTCAATCATTAGTCAGGTCATTCA
>JAUWXM010000075.1 GCA_030616365.1 bacterium
ATCGCCCATTTTATAGGCGAAGTCCAAAGTCCCCCGAAGGACAAGCCTACGGGGCAGGCAAAGTCCAAAGTCAGGAAGATTCTTCCGGTTGTAATAGTAGTAATAATTGTGGGTGCTTGCTTTACTTATGGGAAGTTAATACTTCGCACCGCGCATCTCGTACCCCGCATCTCAGAACTTAAGGTAGGCATCGTTCAGGGAAATGTTGATTTAGAGGAGAAGTGGAGCGGAATCCTTCATGAAAAAGTCCTGGATATCCATATCAGATTGACAGAAGAGGTGGCGAAGGAAGAGCCAGAACTAATCGTCTGGAGCGAGACCGCTACTGCTTCCTGTTTGAAACGCGAGACGGGAGATTTAATTCGGCTCTCGAATTTAGCGAGAAGGTTAAGAACTCATTTACTTATCGGTTCTTTAGATTTGGCTTCTGAAGATAATTATTACAACAGCGCCTTTCTCATTTCTCCTGAAGGGAATATCGCCTATCAGTATAATAAGGTTCATCTGGTTCCCTTTGGAGAGGTTATTCCTCTAAGGAAACAGATTCCTTTTTTGGCCAGGTTGGTGGAGGGAATGGGGGGCGGAGGCTTTAGGGCCGGAGAGAAGTTAACCATCTTTAATCTAAATGGAGAGAGTTTCGGAGTACTAATCTGTTACGAGGGAATCTTCGATAATCTGGTGAGAAGATTTGTCAAGAAAGGTGCCGACTTCATAATAAATATTACAAACGATGCCTGGTATGAGAGAACCTCTGCTCCCTATCAGCACTTCTCTTTCTCCATTTTCCGGGCCATAGAGAATAGGGTTCCCATTGTTCGGGCAGCAAATACCGGGGTCTCGGGATTTATCGATTCCTACGGAAGAATAAGAAAGGATTTAGACATCTTCATTGAAGGAACCTTGATTGATAAAATTAGTCTGAAGAGACAGGAGACCTTTTACACCAGATTCGGCAACCTCTTCGCTTATCTCTGTTCAGGCCTAAGCGGCCTTTTCTTAATTGGGGCGTTCATTAAGAAAAGTTGATAAGAACCTGCTAAAGTAGAACCTTGTTTCTTCGCTTCGCTCAGAAATAAGTTGACAAGTTGATACGAGAATAAGTAAACAAGCGAATAAGAACCTTTCGCTGTCGCTCAAGAACCTTGTTTCTTCGTTAATACTCAGAAATAAGAGAATAAGGGCATAAGTTAATAAGTTAATAAGACTTTTGCGGCTGCAATATCCGTGCTAATCCGTGTCTAATAAACCTAGGTAGTAAACTATTCAAAGAAATCCGTGTTCAGGGGGAAGAAAATGATTGAAGAATTAACAAAAGAATTAGCGAGGTTGAAGGAAGGATTGGAAGAGATAAGGGGCTATCTTTGACTTAGATAAGATAAAAGAAGAGATTGAAAGGATAGAAAAAAAGACCCTGGCCCCTGACTTCTGGAAGGATAAGAAAAGGGCAGCCAGTACTACTAAAAGACTCAATACCCTAAAGGCGAAACTCAACTCCTGGACGAAGTTGAAAGAGGATTATGAAGAGTTAGAGGTATATTTAGAGCTTCTTAAGGAGAAGGAAGAAAAAAAGGTAATCAAAGAGGTTCAGGAAGGAATCTCTAAACTTTCTAAGGAACTGGATAGCCTGAAACTAAAGAGCATGCTTCAAGAGGAAGAAGATCCCAATAACGCCATCTTATTCATCCATGCTGGGGCGGGAGGGACAGAATCCTGCGACTGGGCAAACATGCTCTTAAGAATGTATCTCAGATGGGCAGAGAGAAAAGATTATACTTTCCAGATTCTACATATCACGGGAGGGGAAGAGGCGGGGATAAGGTCGGCAACCCTCCTCATCAGTGGCCTCTATGCCTATGGCTATCTTAAGGCAGAGAGTGGGGTTCATAGGTTAGTAAGAATTTCTCCCTTTGATGCCGCAAAAAGGAGGCATACCTCCTTTGCCTCTGTTTTTGCCTCTCCCGAGATCGATGAATCCATAGAGGTGGAGGTTAAGGATGCCGATCTAAGAATAGATACCTACCGGGCTTCTGGGGCAGGAGGACAGCATGTGAATGTTACTGATTCCGCGGTAAGGATTACCCATCTTCCCACCGGGATCGTTGTCCAGTGTCAGAATGAGAGGTCGCAACATCAGAATAAAGCAACCGCCTTAAAGATTCTGCGTTCCCGGCTATTTGAGTATTATAGAGAGAAAGAGAGGGAGAAGTTGGCTGAGATAGAGAAGAAAAAGAAGAAGATTGAATGGGGCTCTCAGATCCGCTCCTATGTCTTACATCCTTACAGGATGGTGAAAGACCATCGGACAAACTTAGAAGAGGGAAATGTGGACAAAGTCTTGGATGGAGAGATTGATGAGTTCATAGAGGCCTATTTAACGCGTGCTTGACATATAGAAGCAATATGTGATATGATAAAAATTCGAATTGCAAACCCAGAAGCGCCAAAGAATTCGCCAAGACGCCAAATTATTTTTGCGCTTTGGCGAATTATTTAGCGATTTTGCGCTTTGGCGGTTGTAAGGGAAGAATGAAGGAATGAATAGAAAGAAAGTTGTTAGTCTCTTATTGGTTTTTGTTTTCTGTTTGGTAAATTATACATGGGCTCAATCTAGCAAGGTAGAAAAATTAATTAAAGACCTTAGCAATGAAAATAAAGATGCTCGAGAATGTGCTGTCGAAGCATTGGGTAAAATAGGTGCTTCCGCAGTTCCGCTTCTGATGGATGCCTTGAAGAATGAAAATATATGGGTTCGAGCAGGTGCTGCAGAAGCATTAGGTAAGATAGGAGATGAACGAGCCGTCTCGGCTCTGATAGAGGTCTTGAGGGATCAATCTAAGATTAGGCGAAAGTATTTTCCACCGGATATAGTGGAAGTGCGTGTTGCAGAAGCACTGGGTAAGATAGGTACCCCTGCAGTTCCTGTTCTAATAGAGGTCCTGAAGGATGAGGATGAAGATGCATGGGTTCGAGCGTTTACTGCAAAAGCACTGGGTGAGACAGGTGACAAGAGTGCCGCCCCAACCTTAATAAAGGCCTTGAAGGATGAAGACCTAGGTGTTCGAATCCGGGCGAGGCGGGCCTTAGGTAAGATAAGAGATAAACGAGCCGTCCCGGCCCTGATAGAGATCCTGAGGGACGAAGATAAAAATGATCGATCAGGTGTTGCAAAAGCCCTAGGTGAGATAGGTGACAAGAGCGCCGTTCCGGCTCTGATAGAGGCCTTGAAGGATGAAGACCTGGGTGTTCGATGGGTTGCTGTAGGCGCATTAGGCAAAATAGGTGACAAGAGCGCCGTTCCGGCTCTGATAGAGGCCTTGAAGGATAAGGACTCCTGGGTGAGAAGTCGTGCTGCAGGTTTTTTGGGTAGAATGGGAGATGAACGAGCCGTCCCGGCTCTGATAGAGACCCTTAAAGATAAAAATCGTCACGTTCGAGTAGCTGCTGCAGAAGCATTAGGTAAGATAGGAGATGAACGAGCCGTTCCGGCCTTGATAAAGGCCCTGGAGGATGAGGAACAGTGTGTTCGAGAGAGTGTTACTGAAGCATTGAAAAAGATAAAATCTAAACAGAAGAAGTGAACGGTTAATTCTGCGCCTTTAATTAAATCTTGTGTTTTAGCGGTTGCCCCGCAAGATGCTATACAGAGTAGCAGCAGCAGCGGGATCCCGCTATAGCGAGACAAGGGAGAAGGAATGGAAGAGCTCATTAAGGTAAGGCACGAGAAGCTAAGAAAGTTGAGGGAAGAGAAGATAGAGCCCTATCCCCACAGGTATAAGATCACCCATAAGGCAAAAGAAATATTGGAGAAGTATAAGAGGTTAAAGACCGGGGAAGAAGTAAAGGGCCCTAGAGTCTCTTTGGCAGGAAGGATTATAAGTAAGAGGGGCCATGGGAAGAGTGGATTTGCCCATATAATGGATGGCAGTGGCAAGATTCAAGTATATACCAAGTTCGATGTTGTGGGGGAGAAGAAATACGACCTCTATAAGAGTCTTGATATCGGAGACTTTATTGGGGTTGAGGGTAAAGTGTTTAAGACAAAAACCGGAGAAGTGACCATCCTGGTTAAAGATTTCACCCTTTTGGCAAAATCTCTAAGGCCCTTGCCAGAGAAGTGGCATGGTCTGAGGGACGTGGAGACGAGGTTCAGGCAGAGATATGTCGACCTAATCATGAATCCAGAGGTGAAAGAGACTTTTCTGCGAAGGTCACGAATTATCACTCTAATAAGAGAGTTTTTAGATAAAAAGGGATTCCTGGAGATAGAGACCCCTATGATGCAACCCATCCCAGGGGGAGCGGCAGCTACCCCATTCGTCACCCACCACAAAGCATTGCACCGTGATCTATACCTGAGGATTGCCCCTGAACTTTACTTAAAGAGATTGATTATAGGAGGGATGGAGAGGGTCTATGAGATAAACAGGAACTTCAGGACCGTGGGGATCTCTACCCGGCACAATCCAGAGGTCACCATGCTCGAGTTATACCAAGCATACTCTGACTATGAGGACTTAATGGAATTGACAACTGAACTAATCGCCAAGATAGCCAAAGAAATCCTGGGAAGTCTGAAGATAGAGTATCAGGGCAAGAGGGTAGATCTGAAGGCCCCCTGGAGAAGAATGACTTTAAGAAACGCCATAAAGAAATACACCAAACTCAATATCGATAAAACGAAGAATATTAAAAAAGAAGCGAAAAGATTAGGGTTGAAACTTGAGGAAGACTTAACCGATGTCCAGGTGATAGACCACATCTTCAAGGAGTTTGTGGAACCCAAACTCATCCAGCCTACATTCATCACTGACTACCCCAGAGAATTGTCTCCTTTAGCAAAGGCGA
>JAUWXM010000109.1 GCA_030616365.1 bacterium
CAATTATTACTACTATTACAACCGGAAGAATCTTCCTGACTTTGGACTTTGCCTGCCCCGTAGGCTTGTCCTTCGGGGGACTTTGGACTTCGCCTATAAAATGGGCGATGGTAGCATTCACCAGAATAATCAAAAACGAAATTCCATATACTCCGGTAAATTCTGAAATCTGGATAAGCGGTACATTTAGATACTGGCTATGTCCTAAGAGCGCCCAGGGAAAGCCGGATAAGAAGGTGGAACGGAGGTATTCTAAGGAGACCCAGAGAATGGGGGCGAACAGGATATGTGACGTGTGATGTGTGCTCGCCCCGCTTCGCGGAGCGAGGCCGGGGATGTGTGATGTGTAAAAGGCATAAAGGGAGCAAAAGAGGGCAATGTAGAGAGCAAGGTAAAAGGCTAAAATAAGAAGGCCGATTAGAGGAGAAAGAATTCTTATCCAGTAAAGAATTCCTAAGAAGCTCACCAGGCCAGCAAGGAGGCCCAGACCAAAGGCGCTCTTTGGGCTCTTATTTCTAATAGCTAAGAAGAGCGGGACTAATGCTATCCAGGCTAAAATTCCTAAATCGGGGACGTGATAGCCAAATAGTACAGTAGGAAAGATAAAAATAAGTAAAATTCCAGAAAGAATGGTTAAAAACATTGAACGGTATTTCATTACTCGTCCTTAAAATAAAGGGGGTAAGGAAGGTTAATATCGGTTAAAATCTATTAACAACGGTTAAAATCGGTTACCTCATTAAAAAAGCAACTGTTATTAACTGTTATTAACCGCTGTTAACTGTTGATAACCTTCTTTTTCCGTGCTAACCCCTGTTTACGTTTCAAATATAAAGCAACAAAAACGATTCCCAGACTATCTGCTGCTAGGTCCCAGAGGTCGAACTCTCTTCCGGGAACAAAGTATTGATGGATCTCGTCGCTCAGGGCATAGAGGATAGAAAAGATAATAGCAAGAATGAAGACCTGTTTTGCTAATCTGGAAACTCTTAAAGCACGGTGGAAGAGAAAGCCCAGTATTCCATACTCTACTAAATGGATGAACTTATCTATAAAAGGGATCTCTACCTTTGGTGGTGGCAGAGGAAAGGAAGAGATGGTAAATATCAGCCCAGCATAGAGAATCACCGGCACCCAATAGCGCGTAAAGTGTTTCATCTTCCACAACAATACTTATACTTCTTTCCGCTTCCACAGGGACAGGGCTCATTGCGGCCAATCTTCTTTCCCGACCTCTTAAAGGGAAGGGGTTTGGCCTCTGGCTCTCCCTTGATATCCGGCTGCTCAACCTCCCCTTTTGCTTCTGCCATGGCGTAGGTCGAGTAGCGTTGATGAACAAACTGCCTCTTGAGAGGTGCTTCCCTGGGCGCCGCTTCCCCTGGCAAGCGCACCTTAAATAAGAGCCCAATCCCCTCCTGAGGAATGGCCTCGCATAGTTTAGTAAAATAGTCAAAGCTCTCGCGTTTATACTCTGTTAAGGGGTCTCTCTGTCCATATCCTCTAAGGCCAATCCCTTCTTTCAGGTGGTCTAGATTATAGAGATGGTCCTTCCACCTGGAATCAACGATATGGAGCATGAGATCCCTTTCCAGGGCGCGCATACTCTCGGAGCCGATCCTCTCCTCCTTCTCTTGATAGGCTTTAAGAATAGCATTCCAGAGTATTTTCTTCAAATCCTCTCTCGTTATTCGGGAGAAATCGATGTCCTCTTTTCTCAAAACAATGGGAAATATCTGGCTGAGTTCCCTATTCAATCTCTCTATATCCCAGTCCTCGGGGTGAGCCTTCTCCAAGATATGGGTATCTAAAGCACTATCCAAGATCCCCTCCATCCATTCCTTGATGGTCTGGCTCTGGTCTTCCTTCTCCAAAATCTCTCTTCTTCTTCTATAGATATAATCTCTCTGCTTCTCCATGACATCATCGTATTCCAAGAGATGTTTTCTTATTTCGAAGTTCCGCTGCTCCACCCTCTTCTGGGCAGTGGTAATAGCCCTGGTCACCAGGGCATGTTCAATAGGCTGATCGGAAGGGATGCGAAGTTTATCCATGATGAAGGAGATGCGATCCGAACCAAAGAGCCTCATGAGATCATCTTCTAAGGCAAGGTAGAACCTTGAGGAACCAGGGTCTCCCTGCCTCCCTGCCCTTCCCCTTAACTGGTTATCGACCCTCCTTGCTTCATGCCTCTCTGTCCCTAAGACATGTAGCCCACTCATCTGGGCCACCCCTTCTCCTAAGACGATGTCCGTTCCCCTTCCCGCCATATTGGTTGAGATGGTGACTGAGCTTCTCTGACCAGCTTTAGCAATGATGTGGGCCTCTCTCTCATGGTTCTTGGCATTCAATACCTCATGGGGAATTCCCTTCCTTCGCAGTAGATTACTTAAATACTCGCTCTTTTCAATGGAGACCGTTCCCACCAATATCGGCCGACCCTCTTTATGTAATTTTGCTATCTCCTCTACCGCTGCCTTGAACTTCTCCTCTTCTGTCTTGTATATCACATCCGACCACTGGTATCTTATTAAAGACTTATTGGGAGGGATAACTACGACGTCTAACTTATAGATTTCATTAAACTCCTCTGCCTCCGTGGCTGCGGTTCCGGTCATCCCCGCTAATTTATCATACATCCGGAAGTAATTCTGGAAAGTGACGGTAGCTAAGGTCTGATTCTCCCGGGCGATTTTCACATTCTCCTTGGCCTCTATCGCCTGATGAAGACCCTCGCTCCATCTCCGACCGGGCATTAATCTTCCCGTGAACTCATCGACAATAATTACCTGACCATCCTTAACCATATAGTGATGATCCCGGTGGAAGAATTCCTTAGCCCGTAGTCCTTGAGTGATATGATGGGCCCATTCCCCCGGCGGGGC
>JAUWXM010000101.1 GCA_030616365.1 bacterium
ACATCGTAATCGTCATAGGATAAAACATCTTTACCATAGCCACTTACCGTCCCCTGAAGCACAGCGTCAGCATGCTTTAGGCTTACAATCTTCAGTCTCCCATCAGTAAGAAAGCTCTCAATGACGGCATCTGTCAGACTATTCTCCGCCCCATACTCATAGGTATCATTTCCGAATATGGGAATGGCAATTTTCTTGATATGGGGAGGTAGTCTATACTCCGACTTATAGGCACAACCAGCCATTACTAACCCACCGAGAAGCATTATAAATAAGAAAAAGCGCCCAATCTTCATTACAACCTCCTTTACTCTGTGACGATATTGACCAATTTTTTAGGTATAACAATAACCCTTTTAATCTTCTTTCCCGAAATAAATTTCTTTATTCTACCATCCGCTAAGGCCTTCTCTTTTACTTCGTCATCGCTTAAATCTATAGGAACCTTTATTCTGCTTCGGAGTTTTCCATCTACTTGAATGATAATTAGAATCTCCTCTTCTATAATTGCTTTTGGATCATAGGTTGGCCAATCCTTTTGGCCGATACTCGGTTTATTGCCCAGGTTCTCCCAGAGTTCCTCACAGATATGGGGGGCAAAGGGAGAGAGTAGTAGTACCATGGTTTCAATAGCCTCTTCTATTGTTTGCCGGTTTGCCGGTTTGCCGGTTTGCCGGTTTGCCGGTTTGCCGGTTTTAAACTGGGTAACTGGATAACTGGTTAACTGGTTAACTACTAAGTGAAGCGCATTGACCAGTTCCATAATGGCAGAAATGGCGGTATTGAAATGGAACCTCTTCTCAATGTCCTCAGTCACCTTCTTAATTGTCTGATGGACCTTCCGATGAAGGTCTGCTACAGGCGGCAGGCTGTCAGCCTCAGGCTTCTTTTTTTGGCTTGTGGCTTGTGGCTTGTGGCTTGTGGCCTGATTGACTAATCTCCATACCCTATTCAAAAACCTAAATGACCCTTCTACTCCTTCCACACTCCATTCTAAGTCTTTCTCTGGAGGAGAGGCAAAGAGGATGAAGAGCCGGGCGGTATCTGCACCATATTTATTCGTTATCTCATCGACAGAGACCACGTTTCCCTTTGACTTGGACATCTTGGCCCCATCTTTAACCACCATCCCCTGACAGAATAGTTTCTTAAAGGGTTCATCAATCTTATACAGCCCAATGTCCCTTAAGGCCTTGGTAAAGAATCGGGCGTATAAAAGATGCATAATGGCATGCTCTATTCCCCCAATATACTGGTCAACGGGCATCCAGTAATCTATTCTCTTCTTTTCAAATGGCTCCTTATCATAATCCGGGCTACAGTATCTGGAGAAGTACCAGGAAGAATCAACAAAGGTATCCATGGTATCCGTCTCCCTCTTTGCCTTCTCCTTACACTTAGGACACCTGCAATTTACAAACTCCTGACAATCTTTTAAGGGGTTGCCTTTCCCGGTAAATTTAACATTCTGCGGTAACTCTACTGGCAGATCCTCCTCTGGAACAGGCATTATTCCACACTTCTCACAGTAGATAATAGGTATCGGGGTTCCCCAGTATCTCTGCCTTGATATGAGCCAGTCGCGCAATTTGTATTGAACCGTCCTCTTTCCCCATCCCTTCTCTTCTAAATATTGAGTAATCTTTTCCTTGGCCTCTTCTGAGTTCAGGCCAGTAAATTGAGCAGAATTCACCATGATTCCAGGGTCAATATAAGCCTCCTTCAATTCCGTTAACGGTTTACGGTGAACGGTGAACGGTTTGATGACCTGTTTTATGGGGATATTATATTTTTTGGCAAACTCGAAGTCCCTCTGGTCATGGGCAGGAACGGCCATGATAATTCCTGTTCCATACTCCAGTAAGACGAAGTTGGCAACATAGATGGGGACCTCCTCATTAGTCAAAGGATTTATGGCATATCTACCGATGAAAACCCCTTCCTTCTCCTTATCCTCTGCCGTCCTGGTAAATCTATCCTCTAAGATTACTCTATTTACAAACTCTTTTACTTCTTTTTCATACTTGGTACCCTCAACCAATTCTAAAACCAAAGGATGCTCACAGGCCATGGTCATGAAGGTCACTCCGTACAAAGTATCTGGCCGAGTAGTGAAGATGGGAAGGATCTTGTCGCTATCTTTGAGTCTGAAGTTGACCAGAGTTCCAGTTGACTTTCCAATCCAGTTCTCCTGCATCAGTTTCACCCTCTCCGGCCATCCCGCTAACCTCCCTAAATCTTCTAATAATTCTTCAGCATATTCCGTAATCTTGAAGAACCACTGTTCCAGATCCTTGATCTCAACCCTTGATTCGCACCTCCAGCACTTCCCGTCTTCAACCTGCTCATTGGCCAGAACTGTTTTACAAGAGGGGCACCAGTTGATGGGTGCCTTCTTCTTATAGGCCAACCCCTTTTCATAGAACTTCAGGAAGATCCACTGATTCCACTTATAATAGTCTGGCTGACAGGTAATGGTCAGCCTATCCCAGTCATAGGATAATCCCATCTTCGCCTGCTGCTTTCTCATATCAGAGATGCATCTCTTGGTCCATTCTGCGGGATGGGTCTTATTCTGGAAGGCAGCATTCTCTGCGGGAAGGCCGAAGGAGTCATAGCCCATAGGATATAATACATTATGTCCCTTCATCCTCAAGAAGCGAGCTAAGGTATCCCCCACCACATAGTTTCTCATATGGCCCATATGGAGCTTTCCCGAAGGATAGGGAAACATTTCTAAGAGATAGTACTTTCTCTTTCCAGGGTCTTCCTTGACCTTAAACTGGCCTTTCTTCCCCCAGTAATCCTGCCACTTCTTCTCGATCTTCTTGAAAGGATAATGTTCTCTCATCTTTGCCTCACTTTAATTTATTAAGTATATCATAAATAAGACCTTTTTGCAAGCCCCGTTAGAAATCTTAATAGGCACATTCTCTAAATATTGCGTTTTAAGAGAATGATTACATTTTAAATAGCAAATATCATATCAGTTAAAGAGTTTCTAATGGGGCAAATTTTTAAAAAGAAAGAGCCGCTAAACAAGTTAGCGGCTCTAAAGGTCTTAAACAGGGTGTGAGGCGGGTTACCGAGGGAAGATGTGGCTTGCCCGATCCTGAAGTTTGCAGTAGAGGCTGGCAGCAGCAAATAACTTCAGTATGTCCCCAGGAAGGAAAGGAACTACCCCCAAAAGGAGTGCCTTCTTGACTCCCAGATGAGCGAACAGGGCAAGCTGAATAGCACCCAGGAAATAGATGATTAAGGAACCTATGGCCATAGCCAAAACCACCCAGCCAAAATTAGCCTTCTCTTTAACGCTGAGCACCTTTCCAATTACATAGGCAGCAAGGATGAATCCTAAAAGATA
>JAUWXM010000001.1 GCA_030616365.1 bacterium
AAAATAAGCCAAGCAAGTTGTCTCTTTTACTCGCTTCGCTCATAAAATAAGCCAAGCAAGTTGTCTCTTTTACTCGCTTCGCTCATAAAATAAGCCAAGCAAGTTGTCTCTTTTACTCGCTTCGCTCATAAAATAAAGGCAGCAGGTAAAAATTGTTACTTGTTCATTGTTACTTGTAAATTGAAAAGGAAGGGAGGTGAGAAGAATGAAGAGAGGGAAAGGGGATTCACCCCGCACCTTTAAGAAAAGTGCAGGACGAATACAGAAAGGTGCGGGGTTCACCCTGATTGAGTTGATGGTGGTGATAGTCATCATCGGGATCTTATCTGCTGTTGCCCTACCGAGGTTCATGACCCAGCAGAGGAAGGCCAAGGAGGGTGCCGGCTGGGCAGACCTGGATGGTATGACCACGGCCATGGAGATGTACTACCTGGACTGCGACACCTATCCTACAGGTGGTTCAAAGGACGATGGATCTATTGCTCTGCTGAAGTTAAAGACTGATACGTCAACCAGCAACTGGGCTGGACCTTACATGAAGTTCAGAAGGGTTGGAGATGGTTCAGGAGGAAGTGGCGATAAGCCTATCGATCCCTGGCTGAGAACCTATGGATGTGAAAGTTCCGCTACCGAATACACCATTTGGTGCCAGGGGCGGGCGGCTGCGTCTTACGTAACCGAGTATATTCCTTACTCAGGTCTCGACTTCAAGAGCCCCTAAAAGTGCCTGCCCCGTAGGCTTGTCCTTCGGGGGAGCGATTCACTTGAGATAAAACCCCGCCCCCAACTGGGAACGGGGTGCAATTATATCTTTATAACAACTCTTACTTGATGAATAAAAAGCAAGGCTTTTCGATAATAGAGTTATTGGCTGTAATATTTATTATTGCTCTTATGGCCCTGGCGGGCTTTGCCATTTTCAAGGGGTTCCGGGAGACGACGAGCGTCAAGGTAGCCGCCCGGGATGTGGTGAATATCATGCGCCTCGCCCGAAGAAAAGCGATCACTGAGAGAGTAGAGTATTACGCCTTATATGATAAGGTAAATAATAAGGTATGGGTTCAACCCAAGTCATCTTATCCGCCAAAGAATCCGGATTTTGGCACAGAGCAGATATTGCCTGAGAAGGCAGTCATAGACCGTGTGACGAGCGGAGGGGGTAGCAACCCCTATCACCACACCTTTACTCCCAAGAGTACCCTGGCCCATGGTAGCGGAGGGGTATACTTAAGGGATGAGGGGGAAAAGATAAAATACCGGGTGACGGTCATAAATACTACTGCCCGGGCGAGAATCTATGACAGCTGGCCATAATGAGTAATGAAACGGAGAAAGTGGGTAGGTGAAACAGTGAAACGGAGAAGGGGAGAAACGGAGAGGGGGAGAAACGGAGAAAAAAAGAAGCTCACCGATTCACCGATTCCCCGATTCCCCGATTCCCCGATTCGTTTTCAGACGGGCTTCAGTCTCTTAGAGGTCATGGTTGCTGTAGTTGTCCTGGGCTTCGGCCTCCTGGCTATCATGCACCTCTTCCCCATTGGCTTAAGGGCAAGCAAGATATCCCAGGATACTACTACGGCTTCCTTCTTAGCCCAGCAGAAGATAGAGGGATTGAAGAATGTGACCTTTACTGGGGGAGGATTTGCTGATGGGGTAACCACAGAGGGTTACGATCCACCCATTCAGATTACGGTTGATAAAGTGACCTATTCCTATCCAGGATTCAAAAGGGTAACCACCATCCAAACCAAAGAAGCTGATGAACCGATACTCAAGAGGATTACGACAGAGGTCTTCTATAAACCCTATGGTGGGGAGCGGAGCGTAAAACTGGTTACCTTGAGAACAAACTATAAAAAGACAATGAAAAAATGAAGGCCAGAGGAGTTACCTTAGTTGAACTTTTGGTCGCGGTTACCCTACTCTCCTTAATAATGGTCGCTTTCTATACTGTCTTTAAGATGGGAACCAGGGCCTACCGGACCGGAGAGGAGAGAGTAGAACTAATTCAGAACGCGCGTATTGCCCTGGATATGATGGCCTCCCAGATACGTCAGGCCCTCCCTGAAGACGATGGCGCCGTTCCGCGCATTGAGTTTGAGATTGAGGGAGGAACGGGCAGGGAAGGCCCCCAGATCAGGTTCTCGTCCCCCATAGATAACACTTCTGGGGCAGAGGAGATTACCTTTTATCTCAACGACTCCAATCACACCCTATATAAGAAAGTGAATAACCCTTGGGCAAAGGGGAGTGATCCTGGGTACAGCTTTCAGCAGATAACGGCTGACCTCCCTATCACAGAGACAGAGGGGGTTGTTAGCTATCTATGGTTTAATGAGAAGGAACCGGTAGGGGTGGCTCACTCCGGGATGATAAGGATTACCCTGACAGTCAAAGCCGACCCCACAGATGATAGTGACCCCGGGACTACCCTGCACGCCATTGTCAAGAGTGCCTTCTGCTATGGAGTGGGTCTGAGCGGCGAGTTCTGATGAAGGAAGAAAAGGGAGTGGCGGTAATCATGGCCATGTGGCTCTTAGCTGTCCTGGCCATCATCGGCACTACCTTCATCTTCATGATGCGCTTAGAACCCATCATCGCCCGCACCCATCGGGATGATATGAAAGCCCTCTACGTTGCCCAGGCGGGAATAGACCATGCGGTCTATATCCTGAAGCAGGACGTTGGGGGAGATATCGACCATCTGGGCGACCCCTGGGCAGGTGGATTTACCGATCAGCTGCTTCTGGATGAGGCGGGGTATAGCGTAGGATATTATACGGTAGAGGTCCAGGATGAATCGGGCAAGACAAACCTCAATACCGCCCCCAAGCCCCATCTTATGGGATTGAATCTTATGACTGAGGTACGGGCAGATGCCATCATCACTTATCGGAGTGGAGACCATGGACTCCTTGAGACCGTCGATGAGTTCTTATGTGTTCCAGAAATCACCCAGACAGTCTTTGATAGGAACCGGGAGATAATCACTGTCTATACTGATGGATTGGTAAATCTCAATACCGCTTCCTATTCGGTACTCATGGGGATAAAGGATGGAGCAGCGAGCAGCCTGGATGCTACTGATGTAACCTCCATTATCACCTATCGTGAAGGGGCATACAGCCCCTATGATACCCTAACCCCTCCTCCTGCCGAGCCCACGGAGAAGGCCACCGAGGTGAATAATGCCAGCGAGATTGATAATACCGAGACAGAGTATCTCACGGGAGAGGATGCCGATGGTGGAGGAGTGGCCGCGGGCGCCGAAAAGAGGGTGGATGTCAAATCGAATGGTCTCTTTACTATAATATCGCTGGGAGAGATAAAGGACGCTTCCGGGAATACCATCGCCCAGAAGAAGATAAGGGTGGTGGTCAATCGGGAGAAGGTAACGCCGTCTGTGGAAAGCAGGGTTGAGTACTACCGAGAGGTCCCAGAGGACTAACGCCAACTGGGAAGCTGAGCAGGATCAAGTACTACAAGGAAGAACCAGAGGACTGATGAGGTGAAATGGAGAAAGTGAACAGGCGGGCAGGTGAAACAATGAGACGGAGAAAGGGAGAGACGGAGAAAGGGAGAAAGCTCACCGATTCCCCGATTCCCCGACTTGCCCCGTTGGAAGCCGAAGGCTTTCCTTCGGGGTTCCCCGATTCAAAGAAAAAGGGTTTTAGTCTCCTGGAACTTATGATGGTAATCACCATTATGGGCATTCTAATTACTTCTTCCCTCTTATTTGGGAATAATTTTTTGAATAGTACTGCGGCGAAGAATGCTACCCGGGATATCGCTTCTGTTATGCGCATGGCGCACAGCAAGGCCATGACCCTGAGAACTAATTATTATGTGGTCTATGATGCCACTAATAAAATAGTCTGGGTTCAGGATCTCAGAGGTCCCGATGGCAAGCCGGGCGTAAAGAATGTTGATGATGATAATAATGGTGTTGTCGATGAGACCGGGGAACTGGGCTGGGCCGGTTCTGACGACTTCAATATCAATGATCCCAATACCTGGAACCCGCTCTTTGGTAGTGAAAGAAAACTTTCCAGAAGGGTGGAGATAGATAGCGTAAACGTCGAACCTGAAGATTATGGGGGCAAAAGTGATTACCAGACAGTGACGGGAGGCTCGGGCATCGGCTATCTTCCTTTCCGTTGGAATGGGACCTCCGTCTCTGGTTCGGTCAGACTGCAGGATAGCAGAGGCAATAATCAATATTCGGTAACGGTTATGTACACTACCAGCCGGATCAGGTTATACAGTTTTTGGTGAGATTGAATGATAGGTAATGGGTTTGCCTGTTCTCCGGTTTGCCTGTTCTCCGGTTTTGAACTGGTTAACTGGATAACGAAATCACCTATCGGAGGATAGCGTGTTAAGGAGTAGCAAAGGGTTTACCATTCTGGAGGTCATGATTGCTCTGGTTCTCTTGGCGTTTGGTATACTGGCTCTCCTGCGGGTGATGCCCGTATCCCTCCAAGCGAGCAAGAGGGCAGAGGAGACCACCATTGCCACCCTATTGGCCCAGCAGCAGTTAGAGAAGTGGCGGGCGTGTGATAAAGATCCCGATGCTGGAGCAACATCCTTGGGAAGCAATGGTTCTTTCCCTGCTCCCTATGATAAGTATGAATGGTCAATAGTCACCACCAACATTGTTACCGATGTCTGGGTCTCCTCTGTAAACGTCTGGTGGCCGGTGGGGAAACCCCGAGAAGAACAGAGGGTGGTCAACCTGACGACCTATATGTTTGTTTTCCCCTAAGGAGTTTTTTTGATGTCTAAAAACCGTTTGAAGCGTTTCCTATCTCCAACGGGGTTTACCCTAATGGAACTCTTAGTAGCCATGGTTATTACGGTTCTCTTAGTAGCAGCGCTCTTTAATGTCTTTGACTTAGCGGGCCGTGCCTGGCAGAAAGGAGAGGCCCGTACCCAGAGATACCAGAACCTCCGGCAGGCCCTGGACAGGATGAGCGATGATATTCGTAGTGCTATCCTGCTCAGCATTGGCAATAATCCGGGTAAGGAAGATGGTATTAAATTCTATGGCGAGAATGATTTTAATTCTGAGGGGGATAGATTGAGCTTCATCCCCGTCTCCCATCCTCCGGATGGCTGGGATTATGGAAGCGACTATGGTGTTTCTCCTCCTGAACTATGTTTTGACTGCTGTGAGATAGGCTACAATGTCACGGGAACTACACTCTATAGGAGGAAGCAGGAGAAGAGTGTCCCGGATGGCGAAGTCACCAACGGCGGAAGATCTGATCCACTGGCGGAACATATTACGAGATTAGATTTTACCTACTATGAGGCGGACGGCACCGAACATAACACCTGGGATTCCAGTCCTGCTGGAGCTTCCTATTGTCAAGACAAACTGCCCACCAGAGTCAGGATTGAACTTACGGCTCAGGCAGACCTGGCCCGGGAGCAGAAGGAAGAGACTTTCACCACCGAGGTCTGGCTGGGCCAGGCTAATTTCCAGTAGATTAAGGAGGTTAAGATGAAGATGCTAAAGAGAGAGAAGAAGAAAGGGATAGCCCTTATTATGGCCCTCTGGATAATGGTCGCTCTTCTGGTCATCTGCTCTTCTTTTGTCTATATGATGCGCATAGAGTTGCGCATCGCCAAGGACTACACCCATGGGGTCCAGGCCCATTACTTAGCCAGGGCCGGGATAGCCCGCGCCCTGGGGGAACTCAATGCAGATAATGTTGATGCCCCACCCAATTATATAAAAACGGATAGTCTGCATGAGAACTGGTTCACTACTTTTAGTGAAAACTTTGGATATACTACTGCAGACTATGATGAAATGGTCTGGGACGAGACGTGGTTTCCTCTGGGGGAGGGGGGTTATCAGGTCCGTCTACTAGACGAGTCCGGGATGCACAATATTAATGCTATGGAGGGAGGGATACTCCATCCCACTAGTACGGTTGGTATGGATGACCTATTTGGAGAGACAGTAGCAGGCGAGCATAAGGCGTGTAGGATTCGTGATTACCGGGATGACGACATCATTGCCATGAGTAATACTGGTAGTGGAACTGGCTGGGATAGTCCTGACTGCAAAAATAAACCCTATGATACCATAAGAGAGATTCAGAAGGTAAAGGATATCAATGTCGATATGAGTGGAGATGGTATCGATGATAATCCTCTGGCCCTGTATACCAATGAACTGACCGTTCATTCCCAGGATTATGATACTGACCTAGACGGCGCGGCAAGGCTAAATCTCAATCTCGCCACCCAAGCCGAGATTGCGTTTGTCCTAAATAACCCCGGCGAAGACGCCGACCCCACCGAGGCAGCACTCTCTATATGGAATGGGATTCCCTGGTCAACTGTGGGATGTATCGATGTAGAGCTAACCGGGACTACTGATGAGAGATCAATAACAATGAAAAAGGTTGCCGATAAGTTCACCGTAGCCCCTCCTGTCGCCGGTGCGATATATTATAAACCGGACACTCTCCCCAATGTTATTTTAGGGCCCATCAATATTAATACTGCCCCTAAGAAGTCACTTTGCTCTCTAATCTATATTGGCCCGACATGTGCAAAATATATCATTGAGACACGGCATTATTATGGGGGCAGAGAACCCTCCGCCGCAAGGAAAGAAGATGCTGTAGGGAGTCCCACCTTTACCTATGGCGTTGCCAACAGCGGAGAGTATGGAAGAGGGGAGCTTGTATTAACTTATTGGATTGGTTCCCTCACCTTTGACCACATGTCTGACCAGGTTACGGTAAGGTCCGACCGCTTCAGAATCGTCTCCACAGGAAGAGTGGGCACTGATGGGAATGGCGATGGCAAGATTGACCCCGGTACTGCAGCGGATACCGTTTTAGCCCAGAGAAAGATTGAGGTCGTGGTGGACCGCCACTACCATGATCAAAATCCAACGGCTAGCGGAATTGATACTGGGGTTTTCCATACCATGGGCCCCTTTGAAATCCTCTACTGGTCGGAGACCGTGCCGGAGTTGTTTTGAGATTTCTCTATTCCAACCATTGCTTAAGCCGCGAATGGCAACCGCCAAGACTCCTGTCCGCCGCACATAGTGTGCTATGGAAGGCGGGCTAAATTTTCCGCCAAAGGCGGATCAGCCTCGGGCTGAAACTGGAAGACGCAAAAATAGGAGAAACAACGCGAATAAGAATTTGAATAGTCTATTAAAAAGGAAAAAGATTTGAAGAAGATTTCTCTATTCAAGACCTTAGGTAAGGCCAAGGCGGTCCTTGGCCTGGACGTCGGAACCAGTTCCCTAAAGGCCATTCTATTGAAGGTGACCAAGGAGGAGGTGGAACTGGCCAACGTTGGGATGGTGGAGCTTCACCTTGATCCTGCCATAGAAGATAAGGAGAAGAGGGCCAAGGTCATTGAGGGAATAAAGAAATTACTGGAAGAGAATGAGATAAAGACCAGGGAGGTGGTCATCGCGGTCCCCGGCCAGTCAGTGATCATAAGACACCTGAAACTCCCTGCCGGAGCCCGGGAGAGGATCGCTCAGGTGATTAAGTTCGAGGCCCAGAGCCAGATCCCCTTCCCCCTGGATAAGGTGGGCATGGACTATCAGGCTCTGCCCGGTAAGGAGGGGGAGGAGGTAAAGGTCATCCTGGCCGCCATGAAGCAGGAACTCATCGATGACCGTCTGGCTCTGGTTGAGGAGGCGGAGCTTAGATGTGAGGCCATGGACATCTCCTCCCTGGCTCTCTACAATGCCTTGAGGTTCAAGAGGCCCTCTAAGGAAGCAGAGGTGGTGGCCCTCATTGATATCGGGGCAACGACCACAGACATCAGCATCCAACGGGATGGGATGCTGGAGTTCACCAGGAGCGCACCGGTAGCCGGGAATGATTTAACCGAGACCATTCAGACCAAGCTCGGGGTATCCTTTAGTGAGGCGGAGAGGTTGAAGAGGGAGGAAGGGGATGCTCTCTTTGAAATGCTTGAAAGACCTCCCGAAGTTCCTCCGTCTCCAGAGAAACCACCTGAAAAGCCACCAGAAATTCCTCCGTCTCCAGAGAAACCACCTGAAAAGCCGCCAGAAATTCCTCCGGTACCAGAGAAACCACCCGAGATACCCCCTGCTCCTGAAAAGCCACCAGAGACCCCTCCCGCTCTCAACCCCACCTCCCAGGTAGCCAGCGCCCTCTCTCCCATACTGGAGAACCTATTCGCTGAGATTCGACGCTCCCTGAACTACTATAGGAGCCAGCCAGGGGGGGCGGAGATTACCAAGGTCATTCTCTCTGGAGGGAGCGCCCGACTCAAGAACTTGGAGAAATTCCTATCCCAGAGGCTAAGGGTTCCGGTTGAGATTGCCGATCCCCTCTCCCAGATTAAGTATGATCCCACTACCTTCAAACTGGAGGAGATACTGCCCTCCCTTAGCGTGGTCGTGGGATTGGCCTTGCGTGCCATCGAACTGGGCGAGATAAGGATAAGCCTCCTTCCCCAGATTGTAAGGGAGAGGGTACTCATCCGGGCCAGGAGGAGGAACCTTATGATTGCTGCTGGTCTGGGAGCGACGATTATTTTCCTCATTGGCCTGCTCTTCTTACAGAGGCTCCAGCAGAAAGAGACCAGGTTGAACTATGTCGAAGCGGAACTGGAGAAGGTAAAGGAGATCGTTCCCAAGGTGAAGAAGCTCAAGAGAGAGAAGGCCGCGGCGGAGAAGAGAGAAAAGGTCATTACTGGGTTACTTACTGAGAAAGCCAGATGGCTCGATGTCCTTTTGGAGATGACCCGGGTCTTCCCTTCCTCTGTCTGGCTCAAGAGCCTCTCCCTGCCAGCAAAGGATAGCGCCAGCATCTCTGCCCAGGCGAGTTCTGTAGAGGCGGTCTCCAACCTCATGGTGAGGCTCAAGAGCTCGCCCTACTTTGAGGATCCAGATCTGGGGAGCATAACTACCTCTCCAGAAGGGGGAGTAAGCTTCCCCATGAGCTGGAAGATTAAGAAGGTAACGGAAAGGATTGAGAAGAAACCTGCAACCGCAAAGGTCGCAAAAGAGGCCGCAAAGGTCGCAGAGTAAAAGGCAGGCGGGCCCCGACGAGCGAGGAGCTGGGAATCGGGGTCTCCGCTTCGCTCCGAAAAGTGAGCAGGTGGGGAAAGGTATAGAAACTGGTTTAAGGGTATAGAAACTCGTATCGAGACTCATATCAAATAATATAACGCAATATCAAAAATCAAAATGCAAAAATTAAAATGACAATGCAAAATGTAAAATTTTGAATTTTAATCTGTAATTTTGATATTTAATTCTTAATGTTTGATTTTCTTAAACGTTACGAGCATCGACAACGACAAACTTTTATTGACGATAAACGGTAGATTTGCAAAAGTTAAGTAATAATGTAAATTGCTCAATGTTCAATGTAGAGAGAGGAGTAGATTATGAAGCTCAGTCCCCGGGATAGGAAATTGCTCATCTTTATGGGAGTGATTATTATCTTAGCCGCGGGCTACTATTTTTTATATATGACCGAGGGGTCCCCGGCCGATAGGTGGAACGAGGTCAATGAGAAGTTAGCCAAGCAGGAGGCCCAGCTCAAGGAGGCCCGGGCAGCAGCCAGGATGGAGGAGAAGTTGGAGAGGGACTACCTCGAAGCCCAGACCAGGCTGAAGTTTGCCAAGGGAAGACTACCTGTGGAGGAGGAGGAAAGATTACCTCAACTATTAAAGGACGTCTATAAGATGGGAAGGGATTCGGGAGTAACCATTTCTTCCTCCAGCCCTGGGACTCTCCAGGCAAAGGAATATTATAAGATTCGACCCATATCCTTGAACCTGACGTGCGATCTCCCTTCCCTGGTCAAGTTTCTTTATAAGATTGAGAAGTCGGAGCGGCTACTCGATGTTCAGAATATAAGCATATCATCTGATGAAAAGGGAAACCTGAGCGTTACTCTTCACCTGGCCACCTTTGTCTATCTGGAATAATCAAACAGTTAGTTAGCAGTTAGCACGGCAACTCCGTTGCCTATAGTTGGTTAGTAAAAGAATAAGAAAAACAAATTTTTCCATTAAAGACCTTCAACTAACAACTAAAGCGAGCGAAGTGAGCGTGCTAACCGACTAACAAACTAACTATCTGAGCGGAGCGAGGAAAAAATGGCAGTAGATATTAAAAAGGTCCTTACCAGTCTCAAGGAGAGAAAGGAGACCACGCTCGTCTGGGGATTGGGAGCGGTTGCCCTCTGCCTGGGAGTCTTTCTCTTTATCGGTTTTATGAGAGGGGTTTCTCCTCCAGCCAGCCTGGAGGCGATTATCAAAAGAACGAAATCCCCGGAGAGTAGGGAAGAGATTGCAGAAAAGGTCGTCGCTAAACTCAAGGAGACCCAGAAGATACCCCCCTTCATTGATTATCAGGATATCCTGACCAGAAGCCTCTTTATCAAGTCACGAGTCGGAATAGGTATAGGGGAACCTGGAGAAGGAACGGGTGTCTTTGAACTGAAGGGGCTTATTGAGATACCAGATAAGGTCAAGGCCTTTATCAATGATCCTGCGGGCAAGCCCCATCTGGTAGGGAAGGGCCAGATGATCGGCACCACAGGAGTAAAAGTAGGCGCAATTGATTTCAAGAACCAGAGCGCTACTCTAATACATAAGGATTGGACGAAGCCCCGGGTCATCAGGATGGCCAGAGAAGAGATAGAGAAAGCGGGAGACATGATAACCTTCAAACCAAGCGAAAAGAAGAAAGCAGCAGAAAAACCGAAAGGGGTCACAGAAGAGGAGGCGAAGAAGGCCATAGCAGAGGCAAAAAAAGCGTTGAGCGATGCAAGCGATGTTATTCTTACCGCCCGCTCGGAGGGAGGGGATACTGATGAGGCCGAAGACCGGCGGGATGATGCCAAGGTCAAACTTCAGGATGCTCAGGAGGCGATGAAGGAGAAGGATTACAAGAGGGCTAAGGAGTCGGCCAAGAGTGCTCAGGCTCTTGCCCGGGAGGCAAAGAGATTGGCTGGCGAGGCAGAAGAGGAAAAGGAGGAGGAAGAAAGAAGAGAAGAAGAGAGAAGAGAAGACGAAGAAGATGAAGAAGAGGAAGAGGAGCCCGAAGGGCCGGGAGAGGAGCCCGCCTTTTAAAATGAATATAAATAAGGAGAAATTAATGAAAATGAAGAAGAGAATAGGATTAGTGGGAATTTTGTTTGCCATTTTGATTCTTCCTGTTCATAGTTGGGCAGGAAAGGAAGTAATAATATCCCCAGCAGCTCTGGATCATTTTGTCCTGGAGGGCCCGCAGAAGACCATTGCTGGGGAGGAATTTACCCTGGTCATCACTGCTCAGGATGCCTTCGGCAATGTGATTATTGATTACTCCCTAAGTGGTAAGGGGATAGAGATCACCACCGATGGGGTGGGGAAGATCTCACCAAATAAGGTGCTTCCCGCACAGTTTAAAGATGGCTGGGCAGAGATCCTGCTCACCTATGATAAGGCCCAGGATATTATTCTCACTTGTAGAGAGATTGAAGGGAGGGCTTTGGGAAAGAGCGAGAGGATTGCTGTCTTTCCTGCGGGATTAGACCACTTTGTCTTGACCGCACCAAAGGAGGCTATAGCTGGGGAGTCCTTTGACCTATGGATCAGTGCTCAGGATACCTATCGGAATACCATTCCTGATTATACTACTTCAGGGAAGGGAGTAACCATTAGCGCTTCTGGGGAGGAAAAGATATCACCCAGTAAGGTGGCGGCCACTCAATTTATAAATGGTGTTGCCCGGGTAAGCCTCTCTTATAACAGGGCGGAGACCATTACCCTCTCTTGTAAGGAGGAGATGGGGGAGGCTAAAGGAGAGAGTTCCCTCTTAACCATAAAGCCCGCCTCTTTAGACCACTTCCTTCTTTCTACAGCACCTACGGCCACTGCGGGAAAGAAGTTCCAGGCCACAATTACTGCCTGCGACTCCTTTGGAAATATCGTTACTGACTATGGTCAGAAGGGAAAGGGGGTTTTGCTCTTGACCAGGGGAAAGGGCCATTTGAGTCCCTCTTCCATCCCCGCCTCCCAGTTCCAGGATGGAGTAGCAAAGATAGAACTGGCCTACGATAAAGCAGAGCCCATTACCATTGAAGTGAATGAGGCAACCCCGGTTAGTAAGGTACTTCCTCCGGAAGAGATCAAGCCCCGGGTAGTCCTACCAAAAGTAACCATTCTTGTCGCTGGAAAGAAAATCCCGGTGGAGCGCATAGATAGCGCCAATGGCTGGGCCTATGTCAGGGATGAGATCAGGTATGTCAATATCAGAATAAGGGGAGATAAGGCCGATATCTGGAGGGAGGTTCCCAGGGGAAGGACCCCGGAGACCTATCAGGCCATCCAGAGACTCTTGAGGAAGAGAGGGATGGAATGAGAAGAGTAACTATTCTTTTCCTAATCATTACCTTTACTCTTCTTCTCGCCGTTTCTGCTTTTACCCTGACAAAGGAGGAGCAAGCCTGGAAGGAGGATATCCTCACCCTCCTCTCCCTGGTGAAAAGGCTTGGGGATTACTCAGAAGCGGTGGAACTCATCGAGGTTGCTCCAGCATTAAAAGGGGACCCGGAGATAAGAAAGGCATTTGTTACCTTTGCTCCTCCGGGAGCCACCCCTCCTGAATGGGCGAGAGAAGAAAAGGAGGCTCCTCCTGTCAAGATAGAGGTTCCGGAGAAGATTGCAATCGCAGAAGCGGCCCGTAAAGCTCTGGAAGAGCAACGGGCCAAGCAGAAGGAGAAAGAAAGACGCGAAATGAAGGAAGGGGAAGTAAAAGATTACTACCGGGTGGGGAAGAAATATTATTGTGCCGCTGACTATCAAAAAGCAATAGGAGAGTTTGAGAAGGCCTTAAAAATCAATCCCCTTCATAAGAAGGCGAAGAAATATCTCATTAAAAGCTATTATGAAATGGGTGAAAAATTTTATAGGAATCAGGCCTACCGCCAGGCGAGTATCGAGTTTAAAGAAGTACTGGCTCTGGAGCCAGGACATAAGAAGGCCAAAGAGTTTTTAAGTAAATGTCAGGCTAAGGTGGGAGTAGAAGTGGTCAAGGAAATTCCTGAAGAGAAAAAAGTCGAGATTGTTAAAGGAGAACCGAAGATCGAAGCTCCCCGGGAGGCTGAAATAGTAACTGAAGGTCCTCCGGAGAAGATTGTAACCGCAGAAGCGCAAAAGGAAAAAGAAAGACGCGAAAGGGAAGAAGGAATTGAGGAAGAGTTAGGAATTATACCCACCCCCCTTCCCAAGGGAGCCAAGGTTATCTACTCTACGGATGTGGTGAGCGGGGTGAAGGCTGAGATGGTTGGGGGGAAGATGAGGGTGACCATCGCCCTCTCTGGCGAGAGGGAGTATAAGGTATCCGAAAGAACTCGGCCACCGAGCATTGTCATTAATATTCCCCATACCATAAACGCTATCGCTCCCGAGACCATCCCAATAAATAAAGGATGCCTGAGAATGATTAAGGCCACTCAGCATAGGCATCTTCCTGTTGCTGAGGCAAGAATAACGGTCATCCTCAATCGTTGGACAGAGTACCGGGTAACCCACAGGAATAATGAGATATACATCGATTTTGAAGAATAGACTCATACTCATCTTGAGTATGCTATTGCTGGCCACTTCCCTTTTGGCCCAGGATGAGGATGTTACCATTATTATTGGAGAGAGAAAGGCTCTCCAGGATGAGGGAGAGGAGGATTTTCAGCTAATCCTCCAACCGGAAATAAATATTGAGCCGGAAATAAACATCGAGTGGAAAACAAATATCGAATCCCCCCAGTTAGAGATCTCAAAGGAAATAAATAATCAGAAATTTTTCTTATCTTTATTACAGGATAAGAACCCCTGGAACCGAGCAGAGGCAGCAAAAGCCCTGGGGGAGATAGGCAGCCAGGAGGCAGTCCCTTTTCTAGGTAAGATTTTGAAGAAGGATAAAAACCACTATGTGCGCTATAGGGTTGCCTGGGCCCTGGGAGAGATTGGAGGCAAGGAATCCCTCGTTACTTTAAAAAAAGCTCTTAAGAGGGAAAAGGATCGGCAGGTAAAGGAAATGATTGAAAAGGGTATAAAAAAGATAGAATCTGGCCCCTTTATCAGCCCCGAGGCACACTACCAGAATTTCTTAAGGAGGAAGAGATGAGAATACATCTGAGATGGATAATGGGCGGTTTAACGGTCCTTTTAATCCTGGGAATGGTAGGAGGTATTCTCCTTGCCCAGGAGGAAGAGGCCTATTCACCTGAAGAAGAGGCCGCCTATTCACCAGAGGAGGTCATCCCGGTTGTGGAACCCGTGGTTCCGGTTCCCGCCAGGCCAACCAATGCTGTTCAGAATATTGAGGTGGTAGATTTACCGGAGAAGGTGAGAATCATCATCCATACCACCCAGCCGGCAGAGTATATTATCGGTAAGCTCTATAAGCCAAAGATGCTCTATATCGATATCTTAAACTCGGTGAACGACCTCCCCAGAAAAAGGTTCCGGGTGAAGAAGGGACCAGTAAAGAGGATAAGATCCAGCCAGTACCATGTCCTTCCCACAGAGATTTCAAGGATTGTGATAGACCTTGATAAGTGGGTGAAGCATGAGGTAGCGAAAGAAGGGAATAAGTTATACTTAGAGTTCTATAAACCAGAGGTCTTAATGGCCAAGGCCCCACCAGAGGAGAAGGCCCCTCCCGAGGAAGAGAAGGTCCCCCCTGAAGAAGAGGAGAAGGCTCCCCCTCCTGGGGAAAGGTTAATCAGCCTCTCTTTTACTGATGCTCCTATGTCTGCGGTATTGAACTTCCTGGCCGAGATGAGTGGCTACAATATCGTGGCCAGCGCTGAAGTAATTGAGGGAACGGTGACCATAAACCTGAAGGATGTTCCGGTCATGACCGCTCTGGATATCATACTGAAGACCAAGGATCTGTGGTATACCGAGGAGAAGAATATCATCATGGTTCTGACCATGACCGAGTTCCTGGAGAGCATCAAGGCCAAGGCAGAACTCACCAAGATCTATCCCCTGCAGCATGCCATTGCTGAGGATTTGGCCCAGACCCTGAACGAGGTCCTGGGAGGAGCGGTGAAAAGGGAAATTTCCCCAAAAATCAAAACCGTATATGTCGATACCCCTCACGCAATAGAGGCCATGAAGTCGGTTTCCTTCACGGGGAAGACCTTTGTCATTCCGGAGAAAAGGACCAACTCCCTCATCATCACTACCGATACTCCCTCCAACTTTATCATGCTTGAGATGCTCATTAAGAAACTCGATACCCCCACCCTTCAGGTGCTAATCGAGACCCAGATCGCAGAAGTGAAATTAACCGACCAGTTTAAATTTGGAATAACCTGGCTCTGGAGGAAGATGGGCATTGAGCCCGCCCTTGATGCCCAAGGCATTATGAGGTTCGATGACGCCGAAACTATGCTCTCTGAGGTCGAGGGGATGACATTCACGGGAACCAGAAGGATGTATGATCCCGCGACTGGAGAATGGATTAATGTTTACTTCGAGGACAAACCCTATCCAATGAAGACAATTAGCCCCCTAACCACGGAGAGCATGGCGGGTTATAATTTTCTCATTCTCAACAGGCACCTGGATGTGCTACTTCAGCTGACAAGAAGCATCTCAGATCTTGATATTGTCTCCAATCCCAAGATTGTGACCGCCAATCACATCGGAGGTCATATCTTTGTCGGCGAAAGGATCCCCATTATATACGGTACCGGTAGAGGTCAGTGGACCTGGAAGTGGGAGGAGGTGGGAGTGACCCTCGATGTCACCCCTCACATCAACGACCAGGGGGAGACCACCCTGGAAACAAGGACCCACGTGAGTGAGCTTGGAGAGTATCGTACTCTTTATGATGTCCCCTCCATCATTACCCGAACGGTGTCTACCAAGGTAGTGGTGCCCAGTGGCTATACCCTGATCATCGGAGGGATGATGAGGAATAAGGTAACCGTAGGCAGAACCGGGATCCCGGGACTGATGAGAATCCCCCTCCTTAAGTATCTCTTCAGCAGCAAGACAGAAGATAAGGAAAAGGTGGAGTATATCTTCTTCCTTACCCCGCGGATCATAATGGCGGGAAGGGAGGTAAGACCAGAAGATATCCCAGCGATGAGCGAGGCACCTACCCGATTAGAATCCTCTCCTCCCGCCGAGGTGAGGGAGATTAAACCCATTAAGGAGAAAGAGAAAAGCAAAAAGAGGAAGTAACAGCACAGATTAGCGCGGATGAAAAAAGACACGGATGAGTACGGATTAAATCTGTGCTAATCAGTTTTAATTAATCAGTGCTAATCAGTGTCTAAAGGAGGTAAGATGAAAAGAAGACTAATAAAAAGTAGTTTAATTCTTATGCTCATGCTAGTCATTTTAGCATCCACTGGCTACTCTTTGAGTCGGGAGGCAAGGAAACATAGGGATTTGGGCTACCAGTATTATGAACAGAGAAAATTCAGAGAGGCGGCCAAGGAATTAGAGAAAGCCATGGAATTGGGCGATGCTGGAGCGCGCACCACTATCTGGCTACAGAATTGCTACCAGGAAATTAGAAAAACAATTAAACTCATTACGGAACAGTCGCTCAAGGAAGCGATTACCCAGAACCCGGATGATATCCAGGCCCACTGGCAGCTCGCCTTCTTATACAAAAAGAGGGGTTATACTAGTATGGCGGCTGATGAGTTTAAAGAAGTGATCAGAATAAACCCCCGCGTCACCGAGGCCTATTACCAGTTAGGGAGTTACTATGAAAGCATTAATAACCCAGAGGAGGCGATTAGGGAGTATGAGAAGGTCTTAGAGATAGAGCCCAGTTATAGTAAGAAGGGGAGAGTTCAGGGAGCACTCTTTACTCTCTACTATAATCAGGGAGTAGATTACTACAACGAAAGAAGATTTCAGGAGGCAAGAGAAGAATTTCAGAAAGCCCTAAAGATCAAACCACAAGACAAAAAAGCCCAGGCGATGCTTAAGGAAACAAAGCCTCATCTGGAGCCCGTAGTTGTCCCAGAGATTTCTGGCAAGACCCAGGATTATCTGGATAAAGGAGTCAGCTACTATAATTTTGGCCAGCATGACGCGGCTATTGCTGAGTTTCAAAAGGCAATTAAGATAGAACCCCGGTCTTTAGATGCCCATCTCTACTTGGCCTGGGTCTATGAGAAGAAGGGAGAGCAGAAGAAGGCCATTAGGGAGTATCAAAAAGTAACCGAGATCGATCCCGATCATCTGGATACCCATTATCGGTTGGGAATCTATTATGATAGTGTAGGCAGGAAGGCGGAGGCTATAAAAGAGTATGAAAAGGTTCTATCTTTGAAACCGCGTAAGGAGAAACTTGAGAAAATCTCCCCGGTTCTCTATGCCTTCTACTATGAACAGGGGATAAAGTCCTATAAGAAGGGGAAATACCAACAAGCAAAAGAGAGTTTCCAGAAAGCGCTGAAGGTCAAACCGGGTGATTCCGAGGCTACTGAGATGCTTTCTACAGTGAAGATGTTTATCGAGGAGAAAGGAAAAGAGTAAGAAGAGATGCCAAAAAAGTTCGCTCTGAGATTAGAAGATAGGCTCATCATCCTGGTGGTGGTCCTGATCCTCGCCATCATGACTGCCGTAACTATAGTTATCATCAGACATGAGCAGCAGGGGTCGGAACTGAACTTGAGGGTCAAGGCAAAGGCCCATTCCGAGATCTTGGCAATAAGCAATGTGGAACAACTCCTCAAGAAGGACTACGTCGCCCTGGGGAGTGCGGTAGAAGAGGTAATCAAGAGGGATCCGGATATTGCCTATGTTGCCATCTATGATGAGGATGGTCACACCATGGCACGCAGCCGCAGCGCCGTCCTAAGCGAGGAGACCTTCCAATCAATCAATAGACTACTCAAGGAATCCATTAAGATTACCCTGGCGAGCAAGATGGAGAAGATCCAGATAGGAAAGGGAGAAGCCCTCTATGATACTATTGTTCCCATCAAGGTTCCTGAGTTGAAGATAGCGCCAGTAGGGGCGGTGCGCATCGGGTTCACCACGGCGCGCATCCAGGAGAAGGCTAACGAGATCCGGAATCGGAGTATCATGCTTACTGTGATCTTCGTCTGTCTGGGTATGGTGGGGGCCCTAATTTTGGGAAAGATAATGAATAAGCAGATCAGCCAGGAGATCGCTGCCCGCACCGCCTCCCGGGAAGAGCCTGTTCCGGGAGGGGAATACGATCTGGAGAAGGAACTGAAAAAGTATCTCCCGGAGTATGGGGACAGATTCGATGAAGCATACAAAAAACTCTCCCCCCAAGATCTCTTTGCTCTCTTCAAGGCAGCCAGGGAGATACCGACTGCCCTGCATCTCAAAGAGGCCCTAAGACTCAGCGCCCAGACCATCTCGGACCTCATGAAGGTCTCGGAACTCATCATCTTCTTACACGATGAGAAGACTAAGGAATTGAAGGCTAGGATGGGCTATGACGCCCAAGGTTCCATGAGTAAAGAGGCTTTAGAAGACATCAAGGTAGAGGAAGGAAGGGGGGAGGTCTGGATGGCCTCGGAGTTCGGAACCTCCTCTCTCATTGATACTCCCAAGCCAGGAAGTGGCATCGTCTCCCCCTTAGCGAGCAAGGGAAAGACCGTGGGAGTGATTGAGGTCAGGAACCGGCTGTCCGGGGAGCCCTTCAGAGAGAAAGATCAATTACTCTTAGAACTTCTTGGGGGACTCATCGCTACTTCCATTGAGAAGGCGCAGGCCATAGAAGAGAGAAAGAAGAAATAGCCCTCCTGAGCCCAGGCAGGGAAAGTAATTAAAAAAAAGGGGGGAAACCCCCCTTTTTAATATCAAGAATAGTCAGCATAGAGGAAAGAAAGGGAAATGATTCGCTTTGAGAAGATAATCCCCCTTATCCAGAAGTTTATCAGTGATCTTTTACTCCGGGGAGCAGTGAGATTAAGTTATGCTAAAATCAGCACCTACAGTCAGTGCCCCTTAAAGTATAAGTACCAGTATATTGAGAAAAGACCCACCAAACCCAGTCCTTACTTAGACTTTGGCTCCACCATCCATAATACCCTAAGGGATTATCACAGAGACTTTGACCCTAAGCAAGCTAAGTTAGAGGGTCTGATGGCTGCTTATCAGAGGAACTGGATTGCTAAGGCCTATAATCAGGATAAAGAGGAAGAAGAGGCCTTCAGGGAACGCGGTAGACGCATCCTGGAGGCCTATTATGAGAAGGCCAAGGTAGACCCTAATCAAATCTTATACCTTGAGGAGTTCTTTCGGGTGAAGATCGGGGATTATGAACTGGTGGGGAAGATAGACAGAATAGATAGGCTCCCTGATGGGGGATGGGAGATTATCGATTATAAGACTTCCCCTAAGGTCAAGGATGAGAGTGAATTGGAGAGCCCCCTCCATCCCACTGAGGTCCAGGAGACCCTGCAGCTCGATATCTATTATATTGCCTGCCAGGAGAACTGGAGGAGGGAACCGAAGAGGCTCTCTATCTACTACCTTGCTGCCCAGGAGAACGGTCAATATCGACCGCGCAAGGTAAGCGTCTCCCGTAGCGGGGGAGAGGCCCCAAGAATAAAAGCCCTTAAACGGGCCATCCACAATATCGCCCAGGGCATCCAGAAGGAGGACTTCTCGCCCAAGATCGGCCCCCTCTGTGGCTGGTGCGATTATAAAGAGCTCTGCCCGGAGTTCAAGGAGATCCCGGATGCTAAGGAGAGGTTGCGCCTCAGTTACTCCAAGATGAGTATGTTCCAGAGATGCCCCGCTCAGTATAAGGCGGTCTATATCGATAAGCTTCCCATGAAGCCCAAGTTCTTCTTTTCCTTTGGCTCCAGCATCCATGCTACTTTTGAGGAGTTCTACGATTATGATGGTCTCTTCACCACACCCTCCCTGCGCTACCTCTTGAAACTCTATAATAAGCACTGGATCCCGGTCGGTTATCGGGATAAGAAAGAGGAGGAGAGGTACTATCAGGATGGGCTGAAGATGATGAAGGATTACTACCAGAAATTCATCAAGAAAGGCTTCCAGCGAGCCAGGTATTTAGAGAAGTACTTTGAGTTACCTATTGGGCAGAAAGCCATTATGAGCGGTTATATGGACCGGGTGGACGAACTTCCCGATGGTAGCCACATATTAATCGATTACAAGACCGAGCCCCGCGAGCCTACCCAGGAGGACTTGGATAACGACCTCCAGTTTACCACCTACTACTGGGCGGCCCCCATTGTCCTGGGCTTCACCTTCGATCATTTATACTTCGATTACCTGAGGTTTGGCAAGAGATTCGAGACCAAAAGAACCCAGGAGGATATGGAGCGGCTCATCATTACTGTGGACCAGGCAGCAGAGGATATCCGACTGGCTACAGAACTGAATGATTTTCCCAGAAAGATGAATAAATACTGCGTAAGCTGCGACTTAGAGTGCCCCTACCAGGAAGAAGCAATAAAGATATACGGAGACTTAGAGGTCTAAAGGAGAATAACGCAGAAACGCTGAAGGAGTAGAAGCGCAGAGGCGCCAAAATAAGAAGGGGTTCTGTTTTCTCTGCGTTTTTCAGTTCCATTTTGCGTTTCGGCGGTTGCAAGGGAGGATAGAGAAGATGAGAACCATGGAGCGCCGGGATATTCTGCGTCTCTTGCTAGTAACTTTCTTGGTCGGTTTTGTAGTATTAATCGTGGCCAAATTCAAGAGGGACTTTGCTTACGATATAAAGAGCAACCTGCGCAGCAACCGCAACTACTATCCTGCAGTCCAGGTGGAGAAATAAGAACCTGCGCTACGCGCAGAACCTTGTTTCTTCGTTAACACTCAGAAATAAGAAAGCCTTTCGCTATCGCTCAAGAACCTTGTTTTGCTTATTGAAGTTCCGATACCTCAAAATAGATTTAGAGTAATAGTGATCAGTGATCGGTAATCGGTCAGTTAAAAAAATTAACTATTCAACATTTTAACTCATTAACTTGTTAACTTATCAACTTGTTAACTATCCGAGCAAAGCGAGGGTGAGATGGTTGAGGCCTATGGAGCAAAGCCAATTGAGGAGAAACCAACTGGTAAGGGGATGGGATTAAAGGAGAAGAAAATAATCCTCTGCTGCTGGATCTTCATCTTAGGGGTGGCCTTGGCCACGGCCTTCTTCCATGGGGTTAGTTTTCGGGGCCGGGAGATTATTCCTCCCGAATCCTTCCTCATCCTCCCCCAATATCTCCCCATGGCCTGGGTTGCGGTTGTTCTTCTGGCGGCTCTGACCGCCTTTTTCTTTTATAGGAAGATGAGATGGGCCACTCATTCCTTACTCATCTTAGCCCTCCTCTTGAGTATCGCTTGCTATACCAATAAGGTAGATACCTCCCCTCCCAATCATCTAGTCCGTTTCCTGAGCAAGGATTTTGGGGAGAAGAGGGTGGTCATAGGAAAGATCTGGAAAGAGCCCGAGGTAAGGTATCATACCGATCCGGAAACAGGGAAGATGGAGCAGAAAGATACCCGAATCCTCATACGACCCACTAAGATTCAACTCGAACCCCCGGATGGCCCTTTCTATAAAGTCAAGAGAGGAGATATCTTAGTAAAGATCGTTCCCATGATTGGATGGGAAATCTATAACAGGCTATCCTCATCCGAGGCCCTGGGCTATACCGTCAAGTTACACGCTCCGCTACTTGAACCGCAACCCGCTACCAATCCGGGAACCTTTGACTATAAAAAATACCTGACCAATAGCGGGGTCTATGCCACTTCCCCGCTCACCTATCCCAGTAGATGGGCCCCTCCCATTGAGATTCTGAAGGAGACCAGGGGAAGACTCTGGGTAGAGACCGCCCTGTTTATCAAGAAGAGGATGCTTACGCTCATTAAGAAGAGCATGCCCTATCCAGAGAGTGCCTTCCTGGGTGGGGTTACTCTGGGTCTGCGCCATGGACTGATGAAGCTCCATTATCAAGGTCATCCCTTAAGTGTGGAGAATGCCTTCAAGTGGTCAGGGACCTTCCATGTCTTGGCGGTCTCTGGCCTTCACGTAACGGTAATCGCTGGCCTCCTCTTCGGCCTCTCCCTTCTTCTGATCAAGTCAAGAGAGAAAGCGGCGGCCCTCACCCTCTTCTTCATGATCTTTTTCGCCCTGATGATATTCACCGCCCTTACCGGGGCCCGTCCCTCCACCATGCGCGCCTTCATCATGGTCTCCATCGCCCTCCTTCTCTGGGCAATGGGTATTGGTCTGCGCTACTCCATCCTTCTATCCATCCCCATTGCGGGCACCGCCATCCTTCTCCTCAACCCCCTGGTCCTGACCGAGGCCAGTTTCACCCTCTCCTTCGGTGCTGTTTTATCCTTAGGGCTGATTACCGGCCCCACTATGAAGTATTTAAGGCGGAAGGACCTGAAGGGTCTACCTTCCGTAGCTCTTTTAGCTCTTGCCCTTATCTTTCCCATTATCTCCTATTTCCATAAAGAGGCCTTCAAAGAACTCTACACTACCGGACAGTTCATCATCCTCGCTTTCCTACTTCTGGTACTCTCCTACGTCATTCAGAGACGCTATCGCTTTGGAAGGTTCCGGAGGGTAGAGAATATTATTACCTATCGTGAGAAGCAGGGGGGCTTTAAGAGCATAGAGGAACTTGCTCAGGTTCCGGGCATAGATAGAGGAACTTCCTTAAGACTCAAGAAAAAGATGGAGAAGCCGGGGAAAGATATTAATACCATCTCTCCCTACGCCTTAGAGAATTTAATGCCGGGAGGACCCCTCTTCAGGTTTGGCCTGGGCAGTGGGAACCCCTTCTTTCTTGCCCGGTGGTTCTTTGCTTTCCTCTGTGCCCAGGTAGCCATTAACTTAGGGATGATGCTCCCCCTCTCCCTCTACTACTTCAAGCACATTCCCTATGCCGGTCCCTATGCCAACTTCATGGCTATTCCTCTGATTACCACTATCATCCCTTTAGGGATAATGGCGGGCATCCTGGGGATGATTATCCCTGGCTTGGGTCAGTACTTAGCCTTACTCATCAATGCGGGCAACTGGCTTCTGGTTAGATTCTTCCTCTGGCTTTCCTATACCGCCACCAATATCTTCCGCTATCCTTTTGAGAAAACCCCTACGGTCTATCAGTTAGCTGGCTATTTCTCCCTCCTTCTGGTCTATGTTTATTTCGATGACCTGCATGGTCGTCTGGTCCGTGGGAGATTTAAGGAGAAGATGCGTGCCGGGATAATCATGGGCCTCGTTGCCCTCCTCTTCTTCATCGGTTCTCTATCCGCCCAGAGAAAGCCTCTTCTGAAGGTCCTCTATCTCTCCGTGGGATATGGGGACTCCATCTTAATCCAGACCCCCCAGGGAAAGAATATCCTCATTGATGGGGGATACCCCAGCCCCGACTGGGAGACCATCGCCCCGGTCTTAGTGAAGGAGGGGATTAAGAGATTGGATACCGTATTACTCACCAATCCCAGCCTGGAACATATGGGAGGATTGATCTCCGTCATTAAGAACTTTGAGGTCAACCAATTCATCGATAGCCTGGGTCCTGACCGGGTGAGCCCAGATATCTCCTATGATGAATTCCTCACCCTCTTAAATGAGAAGTATTTTTTGGAGAATAGAGATAAAGAATATGTCCGAGAGACCTATGAGACCTATCTAAAACTCTTAAGAGTCCTGAAGGAGAGGATGGTCATCCATAAGAAGGGGAGCTATGGGACAATCATCGCTAAAGAGAGATTCCGGGGTAAGGATTTAGAGTTCTATATCCTGAACCCCATGGAACCTAAGATCGATTATGCCTACTCCAACCTCTCGGCCAATTCCATAGTGACCAGGCTCATCTATGGTAATAACACCTTTTTATTTACCTCCAACCTTGGCCCAGAAGGAGAAGCGAGATTAGTGGCTTCCGGGAATGTCTTAAGAGGCGCCATTTTACAGATTCCCGCTCATGGGAACATCCATTCCAGCACCTCTGGTTTCTTAAGGGCGGTCAATCCCCGGGTAGCCGTCCTCTGCTATGGAAGTGCCAAGTATTCTGGCCGGGATAAGAGAGAGGCCACACGACTCAAGAAGGAGATGCAACAGACCTTAGCCAAGTATCGAGGAGAGGTGGAGAGGTGCTACACTACAGACCGCTACTCTGAGAGTGCGGATATGGCGGTCATTATCACCTCCAATGGGAGAGAATATAGTATAGAGACTATGCGTGGTCGCTCAAGGCATGAGAGACCATTAGTTATGAGGGCGCGCTAAAGCTTGCCCCCTCTACTAAGGAAGCCCGAATAACAAGGTTCTCCGATGAAATCGGAGGCTTCCTTATTATGAAAGGTAGTTAAAAAATGAATTTTATCACCCTTATGAGTTTTGGCATGGTGCTGGTCATCCTCTTCTTATTCCTTGAGAAGAGGTTATGGGAAAAGGAGCTGGAGCAGAAAAAGATTCTCTCCACCAAAAAAGGGGAGAAGGTCCAGTCCTCTGGTGAGGTGAGGATTGCTGACTGGCTCTTCGAGCATAATATTGAGTATGAATATGATCAGGAAAAAGAAATTGCTTCTGAGTTCATCCGTCCCGACTTCTATCTTCCCAGAGAGAATGTGGTCATCGAATACTGGGGAATCATGACCGACCCCAGTTATCGACGACAGAGGGAAAGGAAAGAAAACCTATATCGCATGGAAGGAATGACTCTCATCTCCATCGAGAATATAGGGAGTATTGACAGTATCCTTTCTTCCAACCTTGAAAAAGAAGGAGTGTAAAGTAAATGTCCCTTTCTTCTGGCCAGAGACTAATAGTCATTATCCTCTTCCTGGCCTTTCTCTCTGGGGGAGGGGTTCTGGGCTATAAAATATCACAGGAGTATCCGGAATTTGCCCCAGCCGCTGAGATAGAGAAGCCTATTATTAAAGAAGCGGTTCCATCCCGACCAATAGTAGTGACAGAGAAGACTCCCATTGAGAAATTAGCTAAAAAGGAGAAAAAAAAACTTAAAGCCGCCTTAGCGATAAATATCAATACCGCCTCTTCAAAAGAATTGCAGAAGCTATCCTATGTCGGTCCCAAAACGGCAGAGAAGATCATCGCTGGTCGACCCTACGGAAGGAAAGAAGATATCATGAGGGTTAGTGGTATTTCCGAGGGGCGCTACCAGCAGATAAAGGATTACATCACTGTGAGCGGCAAGGGCTTAGAGGATTATAAACCTCCCACAGAAAAGGCTAAGGTCCCAGCGGAAGAAAAGAAACTAAAAATCGTTAAAGTAGATACCGATGGGGACGGGATTCTCGATACCTGGATTACCAAACCCCAGTAAGAAGTAACAAGTTAACAAGGATACAAGTTAACAAGTTCCAAGTCGTCCCAAAACTTATTGACTTATTAACTAATCAACTTGTTAACGTATTAACTCGCGACCGAAGGGAGCGTGGGATGGTTGAGGCCTATCAAGTAGAGAAAGAGCCAGAGAAACCAAAGGAAGTAAACCCCGCCCCTATGAGGGGCGGGGTAAAGAGGTCGAATAAGGGTTTCTTCTCTTCAGTCATTATTCTACTTTTGCTTGCTTCCTCTGCCTGGGGATTGGCATTAAATGCCAATTGGCGCCAAGCGCTCTATGCCTCCTTTAAGGAGGCCTCTCTTCCCACTCCCGTAGAGACCAAAGAAGCATATCGACCGCCTAAAGAATTGACTATTACCTACTTCGACGTTGGCCAGGGATTGGGCCATCTCATTCAGATTCCTTCAGGAAAGGTGATTATGTATGATGCGGGAGAGGGAGCGGACCCGGACAATAAGTATAGCAAGTATCGGGGTGCGGGGGGAAAGGCTGTTCTCCCGGTCTTAAGAGGAGAGCATATTAAAAAGATTGATGTTATCGTTAGTTCCCATCCCCATAGCGATCACCAGGGAGGATTCCTTTCCATATTGAGTAGCGATGAGTTTGAGATAGGGGAAGTATTAGACCCGGGTATGGTCCATCCCACCCCCACCTATAACGCCTTTCTGGAACTGATAGAGGCAAAAGGGATACCCTATCGCATTGTGAGGGATGGGGAGATACTGGACTGGGGCCCGGAGGTCTTTGTCCAGGTCCTCTCTCCTCCTAAAGGCCAGTTATGGACTCATGCCAATGATAACTCAGTGACTATAAAGTTAATCTATGGCAAGACCAGTTTCCTTTTCACGGGAGATATTGAGAAGTTAGCCATCAATAGACTCATCAATGAGTATGGCCCGAGAATAAAGGCAGACGTGGTTCAGGTTCCCCATCATGGCTCCAATACCTCAAACGATAGGAACTTCCTTAGATTAGTAGGGGCCTCCCATGCCGTGACCAGTGGTACTGGAGGACCACCATTTGGTCATCCCACCCCAGAGACCGTGAAGAGGTGGAGAGAGATCGGGGCCCAGGTGCATCAGACCCATCTGGATGGAGATATTACCATCATCAGTGATGGAAAGAATATAAGAGTAAAGACCTTGAGGTAAGTTAGGAAAAGAATTTAATTTTGCGCCTTTGCGTTTAAGCGCCAAGTCGCTAAAGTTTAAAACAAAAACGCCAAATTATTTTGGCGCTTTTGCGAACTTTTAGCGCTTTAGCGTTTAGCGCTTTGGCGGTTGCAAAGGAGGTGAAGAGAACGAGAAAAATATTTTTGGTATTATTCATTTTATTCATTAGTGCTTTATTTCTATTGCCAGAAGCCCAGGCAAAAGAGGAGTTTGTTAAGGCTTTAGTATTGAGCGCCCGGAATGAGAAGGGTCCCATCGAAAGGAACCTCTTTTACTATCCCGCCCAGACCCAACACCTTTCCCTTAAGGTTCTGGGGGGCGTTCATAAGGGAAAGATAATCGATCTTGAGAATCACCTCGTTGGTCAGCGGGGATACGATACTCTCTTAGAAACTAAAGAAAAGGCCCTCATCCAGATTGCCACTACTCCTCAGGGGAAGATTTCTCATATTACCCTGGTTAGTTATCTCAGGGATAAGTTCATCTATCTTCTTTTAGCGGTCTTTCTATTTTTTCTTATCCTGATCGGGGGATTGAGGAAGGGATTACGAACGGTAACCGCTCTCATGATTACCGTGGGCTTAATCTTCTTCGTTATGTTCCCCCTCTTTAAGATAGGTTCTCCTCCTTTATTGACCGGTATTATCATCTCTCTTCTGGTTAGTATCATTGTTCTCTATTTAGTGGGGGGTGGCGGGGTGAAGAGCCTCTCCGCCATCTTAAGCACCATCATCGGCGTAGCCATTGTTGCTGGGATAGCCTTATTGGGCGCTCACTTCATGCGCCTTAACGGTTATCATATGGAGGAGTCGAAGACCCTGGTCTTTTTACTCCGTCATACCCCTCACTGCGCTCTGAGCGACTTACGAGGGTTACTCTTAGTGGGGATCATCATCGGCGGCTTGGGGGTGATGATGGATGTGGCCATCTCTGTCGCTTCCGCAGTCTATGAGATAAGGGATGCCCATCCCGGAATTGACCAGAAGGAACTAATGGGAAGGGGAATGAATGTGGGCAAAGATATCATGGCCACCATGGCCAATAGCCTCATCTTAGCCTATCTTGGCCTCACCCTCCCTCTCATCTTAGCCTTCCGGGTCCTGCATACCCCGTTCTCGCGCATCTCTAACTGGGCCTTCTTAGATATTGAGGTCCTGGCCGCTTTGGCAGGAAGTATTGGCTTTGTCTTAGTAATCCCTTTAACTGTAGTAATAACTACCAGCCTCTTATTTAAGAGAATCCCTTTCCCCAAGACTAAAGTAGCCGGGGTCATTCTTTTACTATTTCTATCTTTAGGAGTGGGTTTTAGCGGTGCCCAGGCTTCTCATCAGGAGGAACTCCTGCCCGACTCCGATCTGCGCAGTCATCCCCTGGTCTTCGTTTATGAGAGAGGGGACGAGTTCGCTAAGGGAAGGGTCCTGGAGATAGAGAAAAGGGGAGAGGACCAGGAGCTTATTACCTTTAAGGTCTTAGAAGGAAGGCATAGAGATAAGATAGTAACCATACCAAATTATCTATCTGGAAAACCACAGTATGACTTTATCTTTCAAAAGAATGACTCTGCCCTTCTCCAGGTATCCCAGGGGGAGTTCTATATCGCAGACTATGTCCGGGATAGGTTCTTGATTATTCTATCAGGTATATTTCTCGTTCTCCTCATCCTGGTGGGAAGATTGAAGGGTCTGCGTACCGCCTTAGCCTTAGGACTAACTTTGGCTCTGATTCTTTTTCTTTTCCTGCCTCTTATCGAGGCCGGTCATTCTCCAATATTAATAAGTATCCTGGTCTCTATCTTAGCCACTTTCATTACCCTTTATCTGGTAGCCGGTTTTGGGATTAAGGCCACCAGTGCCATTCTGGGCACCTCGCTTAGCATCTTCATGGTGGCCGGACTATCGCTACTGGCCGGGCATCTCCTGAGAATCACGGGCTTTAGTTCTTCCGGCATCCGGATGCTCAACTACTTCTCCCGCCATTATGGAAAGGGTCTGATCAACGATATGCCCGGGATTGTTACCTCAGTAATTATCATCGGTGCCTTGGGGGTAGTTATGGATGTGGCCATTAGTGTCTCCTCCAGCATTCAGGAGATAAAGGGGGCCTCTCCCCGGATTAGTCAGGGGGAACTGATTAGAAGGGGATTCAATGTGGGAAGGGACATCATGGCTACTATGGCCAATAGCCTCATCTTAGCCTATATCGGAGGAAGCCTATTATTAGTAATGGTCTACCTAGTAGGAGAGTTCCCTTTCCTTCAAATAATCAATACCGAGTTCATTGCCTTAGAAATAACCCGCGGCCTGATAGGGAGTCTGGGCTTTGTCTCTGTTATCCCGGCTACCGCTATTATCAGCGGTATGTGGCTATCAAGGTCCGCGGGATATAAAACAAAGACCGTGAGGTAAATTAGGAAAAGAATTTAATTTTGCGCCTTTGCGTTAAATTTTGCGCTTTGGCGGTTGCAAAGGAGGTGAAGAGAATGAGAAAGAGCATTGTTTTGATGGGAATTTTGGCTCTGGGTCTCATCCTCTTGGCAGGATGTCGCCAGAGACCGCAGGAAGTGGAACTGGAGAAGAAGGAATTGGTCCCTCTTGAGGAGATGGTTCCTTTGGAACCTATGGCAGAAAAGGCCCCTATGGTTGCTGAGGCACCTCCTGCTGTAGCACCAACCCCAGTCGCACCAGCTGCTGTGACCGGAAAGATAAACATCAACACCGCCACTTCCTCTCAATTAGAGAGCTTGCCCGGTATCGGACCAGTCAAGGCTCAGGGCATCATCGCTGGCCGTCCTTACTCAAGCATCGAAGACCTGGATAAAGTTCCCAGAATCGGACCCAAGACCATAGAGAATCTGAGGCCCTACATTACTGTTGGAGAAGCTGCTGCCCCGGCAGCGGCACCAACCATTGCTCCGGCTGTTATTCCAACCGTTGCTCCTGCTGTGGCACCAGCTGTTGTGGCCGGAAAGATAAACATCAATACCGCCACTCAGGCCCAGCTGGAGAGTCTTCCCGGTATCGGACCAGTCAAGGCCCAGGGCATCATCGCTAATCGACCTTACTCAAGCATCGAAGACCTGGATGAAGTTCCCAGAATCGGACCCAAGACCATAGAGAATCTGAGGCCCTACATCACTGTCGAGTAACACGCCTGCCTGCCGGTAGGCAAGGATGATCGTGGATTAAAGGCACGGATGGTCACGGATAATAAATACTGGATGCTGGGTCCTTAGATCTTTGTTCTTGGTCACGTCTGTCTTTTAGATCTGTGATCTGTGCCAATGCTTAATATTAAACAGCGCACTTCGTTCTCTGCCGTTGATGATTAAATATTAGTCAATTTGATGCTCTCTAGGATGCCAGCGAAGTGCATCCTGTAATCTGTTTCTTATCTGTGTAAATCTGTGTTAAAAAGGAGGGAGAAGTATGTTCAAATTATCCACTCAGGAATCGATTATCGTCCTCTGCCTAATCGGTGCCATTCTCTTGGGGGGTGTCATCATGCTGACCAGAAGACCCCCTCCCATCCCACCCGAAGCAGAACATCTGGTAACCCTGGAGAGTATTGCGGCCGGCCCAAGGAAGACCATCATCCACATTACCGGAGCGGTGAATAAGCCCGGGGTCTATCAGTTTGATGAGGGAACCCGGGTGATCGAAGCCATCAAGGTCGCCGGAGGGGCGAAGAAGGGAGCCATCCTGGATATTCTGAACCTTGCCCAACCCCTGATTGATGGTTCAAAGATTGTTGTTCCCCAGAAGTTTGACGTAGCGGCCTTCCGAAAGAAACTCCTCTCCTATGGCCCAGAGCATGTCTATACCACAGAGGAATTGAAGTTAGCCTATCTTGACCTTGAAAAGGAGGAAGAGAGGAAGGAGGAAGAGAAGAAGAAAACAAAGAAGAAAGCCAAGGCAGAGGCCGGGAAGATAAACATCAATACCGCCAGCCCGGCCCAGCTGGAATCCCTACCCGGTATCGGGCCCAAGAGAGCCCAGGCCATCATTGCCAATCGACCCTATTCCAGCCCGGAGGAGATTACCAAGGTCCATGGGATCGGTCCCAAGATCTATGGGGCGTTGAAGGATAAGATTACTGCGAACTGAAGAGACGCGCCCGCCTGCCGGCGAGGCAGGAATCAACGCGAATAAGGAGACACGAATCAACGCGAATCTAAAACAGGAATATTCGCGAATAAGATACCCGCTTGTCGCTATTATCCTCGTCTATATCTCAGGAATCATCCTGGGGCATCTATTAGACATCTCCCTCCCTTCTCTACTCTCCATTCTCGCTCTCCTTTTAATCCTTTTCTTCCTTGCTTTCTGGAGGAAGAAACCTACCATCTCCACTCTTCTCTTGGGTATTCTGCTTCTTCTCGCCAGCCTCCTCTACCATGACATTACTCTCGAGCGTATCACCAGAGGAGAGATAACCCCCTTTCTCAATAAAGGCTGGGTTGAGATTTTAGGTACTATCGATCGTCTGCCCGAGATTAAAAAAGATAGAATCCATTTAATCGTTAAGACAGAGAAGATATCGTTCAAGAAGAAAGAATTCTCAGTCAGAAGCAGAATCCGGGTATCTCTCCCGAAAGGTAAGACCTCCCTTAATTATGGAGACAGGCTCAGGATCAGGGGAGAATTAATCTCTCCTCCTGGAGCCAGGAATCCCGGAGGCTTCAGTTACCGGAATTACTTAGCAACCCAGAAGATATCTGCTTTAGTAAATCTGGTCGTTGATGAGCAGATAGAAAATATTGGAAAAGCAAGGGTCAATCCCTTCTTCAGGATTGCTTTCTATCTCCGGAAGCGCTTGGTTGAGACCATTGACCATACCCTCCCTTCCCGCGAAGGCTCGGTATTAAAGGGTATCCTTTTAGGAGAAAGAGGAGAGCTCCCTTCCACCCTTCGCCAGGCATTCATTGCTACTGGAGTGGCTCATGTCTTAGCAGTCTCTGGCCTCCACGTTGGCCTCATCGTGATCTTCTTCCATTATGGTCTCTTTCGTCTGTTTCGTCTACCCAACAAGGGAAGTGCTCTCCTTACCCTCTTCATCATTATTCTCTACTGCTTTATGACCGGTTGTCGGCCCCCTGTGGTGCGCGCCACGATTATGTTCGGTCTTTTTCTGCTTGCCTCTTGCCTGGGACGAAAAAGAGAGGTCTATACTACCTTAGCCCTGGCTGGTCTGGTCATCCTCTTAATCAATCCCCTTACCCTGTTCGACCTTAGATTCCAGCTCTCTTTTGCTGCCGTGCTTTCCATTCTATATCTCTATCCCAGGATCTGGTCCAGACTAAAGTTCCTCTCCTCCTATCCCGCAGGTTTGATAAGTGTCTCCCTTGCTGCCTGGGTAGGGGTAGTCCCCTTAGTTGCCTATCACTTCAACTATTTTACTCCGGTAACCATCTTAGCCAATCTCTTTGTCATTCCTTTAGTTACCATTGTCGCCGCCTTAGGCTTTCTAGCCACCATCTGCTCCTTCTTTCTTCCCTTGGCCCAGCTCTTCTCTTCCTCTAACTGGCTCTTTCTCACTATCCTAATAAAGGTCATCCATCTCTTCAGCCACTTTCCCGGAGCCGGGATAAGAGTTGTTACCCCTTCTCTTTCTTTCATTAGTATCTATTACTTAGGCATTGTCGGGCTAATAAATTTTAAACGTTCCCTTTTAATAAGAAAAGCAATCTCTACGGGAGCCCTGTGCCTGATAGCCATCTTCGTCTGGGGAAATATCTTTGCCTCTCAAGATAAGTTACTGAAGGTTACTTTCTTAGATGTTGGTCAGGGGGATTCAGCCTTCATCCAGTTCCCTGATAGAAAGAGTATGCTCATTGACGGAGGAGATGGTAGGCTTGATATTCTACCTTCTTATCTCTGGGATGAGAGAATAAGGAGAATCGATTACTTAGTATTAACCCATCCCCATGCCGATCATGTGACCGGACTCATCAACGTTCTCTCCTATTTCAAGGTAGGCGAGGTCTGGGACAGTGGTCAGGAATTTACTTCACCAGAATATGAGAAATTTTTGAGGATTATTGACGACAAAAAAATTGCCTACAAAATAGTCCGGGCGGGTCAGAGGCTATCCATAATGCCTGGGGTGGGGATGGATATCCTCCATCCTCAAGAAAGATTCCTGAAGGGTGGCGGTTCAGAACCAAATAATAACTCCATAATAATAAGACTCCTCTATAAAAAGGTAAGCCTTCTCTTTACCGCTGATATTGAGAAAGAAGCAGAGGATCTTTTAGAGAGAAAATATGGTACTCAACTACATAGCACTATCCTTAAGGTTCCCCATCAAGGATCTAAGACCTCAAGCACTTTAAAATTTTTAGAGAAAGTTTCCCCAGAATGTGCTATAATCAGCGTTGGTGCCCGGAATCCCTTCGGTCATCCCAATCCCGCAGTCCTCAAGAGATACCAGAAGATGAAGATTAAGACATATCGAACGGATGAGCGTGGGGCAATAATCATAACCACAGACGGGGAGAAATACTGGGTGAGGACCATCTCCCAGACCTGGAGGAATAGATGAGAGAGAAGCGAGGAGGGAGGCGAAGCTTCAGGGCAAGCCCGTTGTCCAGGTGCAGGAAGGCCGGCCGGTGAAGAAGGAAAGAGAGGTAGAAGAAAAGAGGTTACTAGAGGAAAAGGGAAAATTAGAGGAGACCTCTCTTCAGGAAGAAGAGCGATTGAGGAAAGCGGCCCTGGAGAGGGAGAAAGAGGTCCGGGTAGCGGAGGCGAGGAGAAAGTTAGAGGAGTTACGCAAGAAAGAGGAAGAGCAGAGAAGAGTCGCCATTGAGGCTTCTCGCAAGGTACAGGAGGCACGCCAAGCGAGAGAAACGGAAGAAAAGAGACTAAAACTGAGAATAATAGAACTGGAAAAGGCCAAGAAAGTTCCAGAGAAGAAAGTTTCTGCCCCCCTACCGGTTTTTAAAAAGGAAGAAGCGACTCCACCGCCTACTCCAAAGAAAAGAAAAGCCGAAGCCCCAACAGTAGCAAAGGCCACACCTCCTATCCTTTTTTTGAAAATCACAATTGCTATTGCCCTTATCCTGATCAATATCCTTATCTGGAGAGCATTATTTACTAAATAATGAGGAGGTGTTTATGAGCATTTTAACCAGAGGAGAGATTCTGAAGGAGATTAAAAAGGGAAGAATAAAGATCGAGCCCTTCGACGAGTCAAAGGTAGGGCCAGGCTCCGTTGATCTTCACCTGGGGAATGAGTTCCGGGTATTCAAGAAGGTGCATAATGTAGTTCATGTATCAGAGAAAACTTCCCATGAGCAGGTAACAGAGGTAATCAAGGTAAAGAAATACTTTGTCTTGATGCCTGGGGAGACGATACTGGGGATAACAAAAGAGAAAATTACCCTACCCAGTGACATCTGTGGCTGGCTTGAGGGAAGATCGAGATTCGCCAGATTTGGTCTTCTGGTCCACATCTCGGCCAGTTTCATGCATCCCGGGATCGCCAATCACCAGGTCCTGGAGATCTCAAATTTTAGCCCCATGCCCCTGGCCATCTATCCTGGAACACCCATCTGCCAGTTCATCTTTCAGAGAACGATTGGCAAGGCAAAATATCACGGGAAATATAAGGCTCAGGATGAGACGAACTTTTAGCGCCTCTTCCTTTGATGCTAACTTACCCTTTAGATTTGAGGGAAAAGTCCACAGCATCTTTTCTAAGGCCCTCAATATTAAAATAGAACAAAATGAACTTATCTCTATCGTAGCAGCGGAAAAGTTAAATGGTCCCAATCGTATTCTCCTTCAACTTCCCGAAGATGAAGATTTCTTTTCCTTTGGAATAAAAAAGGAAGCGAGAACAGTAGGAACTACTCAGAAGATAAGTATTGATAACGGAAATTTCCTCATCTCTTTAAGAGAAGCGAAGAAATGGTCGCCTAAAATTGAGATAAAAGGAAAGACATCAAGTGCTCGGGTAAGAGACAACCTTACGTTTCTGAGCAAAAGCGAAGAAAGAGACAACTTGTTTGGCTCATTTCTCCAAAAAGATTTTTCAACCAAACAAGAAAGAAATAAGAAAGCCCCCCCGATAACTCGGGGAGAACCTTGTTTTCTCACTTCGTTCGAAAATAACATTTCTCAGGAATTAAGAATCCGTATTCAAGAATTAACTGGATCCATTAAAGAAAGAGATCCTTCCAAAATTTCAAAAAAGGTCAAGAGGCTCATCGGCTTTGGAGAAGGCCTCACCCCTTCTGGCGACGATTTTTTAGTGGGTCTTATCGTCTCTCTTTACTTCTTAAATGATTCAAGATTTGAACACCTCTCAAAGAAGATAAAAAAGGTTGTTGAGTTAGGAAAGAAAAGGACAACTTTCCTGAGTGAGAAGTTTTTAGAGTACGCCTGTCAGGGTAGATTCCCAGAAACCGTCCTCGATCTATTAGAGACAATTTTTTCTGGGGATAGCGTGGGGGTAAAAAAAGCGGCCAGAAGATGTTTAGACTTTGGCGCCACTTCAGGAAGAGATACCCTCTTAGGGGTAGTAAGAGGCTTAGATTTAATAGTCCAAGGTCCATTGTTCACCGATCACTGAGGCAAAGATGATTTTAAAGAATATTGTTAAGAAAAACACCTATCAGGATTCTGTCTTCTTGATGTCCATTGCCCATAGAGTAAAGTCTTTAGAAGGTATAGAGGAAGTATCCTGCCTAATGGGGACCCCGGAGAATAAGAAACTATTGGCAGAGGTAAATCTTTTAACTAAGGAGGGAGAAGAAGCAAAGCCCAATGACCTCTTGATTGCTATTTCTGCCCGGGACAAGAGGGCTATTGAAAAGACATTGAAGGAGATCAAAAAATTATTGGCGGAGAAAGAGGTTAGAAAAAAAGAAGGTGAGGCAATTTTACCTAAGAGCCTGGGTTCTGCCCTTGACCAGTTGCCGGGTGCCAATCTGGTTCATATCTCCATTTCCGGAAGGTATGTGAGATGGGAAGCGGAGAAGGCCTTGGAAAGAGGTTTAAATCTCTTCATCTTCAGCGACAATGTTCCTGTAGAGGATGAGTTAGAGTTAAAAAAGATAGCCCGGAAGAAGAACTTATTAGCCATGGGTCCGGACTGCGGAACAGCGATCATTAATGGTGTGGCCTTGGGCTTTGCCAATGTGGTCAGAAGAGGGGATATTGGGATTGTCGCAGCCGCAGGAACTGGCCTACAGGAGGTTTCGGTATTGATTCATAAAGCTGGCTTAGGAATCTCTCAGGGGATTGGAACTGGAGGAAGGGACCTGTCAAAGGAAATAGGCGGGATTACCATGCTTCAGGGAATTAAAGCCCTGGAGAATGATCTGGATACCAGGATAATCGTTTTAATCTCCAAGCCTCCTGCTAAGGAAGTGGCAGATAGAATAATAAAAGAGGTAAAGAGGAGTAAGAAGCCCTTTGTCGTAAACTTTCTGGGAACTAGGCCAGAAAGAGAGAGTAAAAAAATATACTTTGCTTCTACCTTAGAGGAGACCGCTTATAAGGCAGTAGCTCTGAGAAAGAAAAAAGCGTATAAATCTAAAGTATTCAGCGAGAAGAAAGAGAGAATAATCTCTTTAGCGAAGAAAGAATCCTCAAAATTAAAAGAGAGACAGAAGTATATTCGGGGACTATTCTCTGGGGGAACACTATGTGATGAGGCCATGCTCATTTTAAAGGATTTGATTGGCGATATCTATTCTAATCTTCCCCTAAAACCCTTTCTGAAGTTAAAGGACAGTAGACTCAGTCAAGAAAATTCTCTGGTTGACCTGGGAGATGATGAGTTCACCAAGGGAAGACCCCATCCCATGATCGACTTTACTTTAAGAAATGAGAGGATTATTCAGGAGGCAGCCGATCCCCGAACAGCGGCAATCCTTCTGGATATTGTCTTGGGTTATGGCGCCCATCCCCATCCGGCGAATGTATTAAGCCCTGCCCTTAAAGAGGCAAAAAAAAGGGGCGTTTCAATTGTCGCCTCTTTATGTGGCACAGAGGACGACCCCCAGGATTATAAGAGACAGAAGAGAGAGTTAGAGAAGATGGGAGCAATCATTATGCCCTCCAATGCCCAGGCAGCAAGGTTCGCTGCCCTAGTTGTAAGGAGAGGCAAAACGTAGACATGCTAAATTGCCAGAAAGTCCGCCACGATGCCAAGATTTTGCGTCTTTCAGTTTCAGCCAGAGGCTGATCCGCCTTGGGCGGAAAATTTTGCGCTTTGGCGGTTGCAAGGGAGGAGATATGGACTATTTAATTAAGAAGGTCAGGAAAAGAGACTTTTCTCTCTACAGGATAGACCCGGATGGGAAGGGAGTGAGAAGATACATCATTTCTACTCCCCAGACGCGAAAGATATGTAATATTCCGGAGATCATGGGTTTCGAATATATAAGCACCCTCCAGGAAGGGATGAAGAAGATTCTGAAGAACCTTCCTTTCCATCGCTTCGATGATAAAAGTGTCTCTGTCTTACACTTCTTAAGAGGAGGACTCAACTTCGGCCTCCCTTTTCTCCTTCACAAGGTCTATGGCTTTAATAGGCACTTCTCTTCCTTCATTACCTCCCAGAGATATAAGAAAAGAGGAAAATGGTCCATAAAGTTAGACCAGTATCGGAAGTTTTCTATTCCTAAGGATACCAATATCTTCTTGGGGGATGTCATCGCTACCGGAACCACCTTAGAGAATGGATTGGGGATACTTTATAGGAGATGTTTGGAAGAGAAGAAGAATATCAGGAACTTCATCGTCTTCACTATCGGTTGTCATAAAGCAGAGAAAATCTTAGAGAGATTCGATAGACTCTTCAGGACATCATTCGACTATCAAAACACCTATCTCTATTATTTAGAAGGGAGGTTCGGTCTTCCAGAGAAGAGGAAGGATTTTAGGATCTGTATTCCGGGAACAGACCTCATTCGCCATCCCGCCCTTCTCTCCCCAGAGTTTGAACTATTCCAATATGAAAAAATATCTTATCCCTTGGAGAGATGCGCTATTTATGATGTGGGCTCTCGCTCCTTTGAGTGCCTTACTCACTTAAAGGATGTCATTGACTACTGGGAGAAATTGTCAAATACAGAAATGACTCTCTATGAGGCGTATAAAGAGAGATGGCCGGAGAGGGAATATAGTTCGTTTGCGAGACTGAGAGAAACAAAGAGAAAAACCTGGAGGAATATGGATTCAAAGTTAATTAAGAACCTTTACCAGGCATACCAAAGGAGATGGACTCCAAAGAGAATAAGAGAGGCCAAGAAGAAAAACGCCCTCAAAAAATTCTGTAATCAAAGAATAAAAGAAATAAAGAAACTGATGAAATGAAGAAATTACTTGGCAAGAAATTAAAGGTTATCGATCTGGGGCTGGAGTCCTTTCATGATTCATTAAAGGAGCAGGGAGTGGATGTTCTGCACGTTGACTGGAGACCACCCGCTGGTGGAAATAAGAGACTAATGGAAATCCTGAAGAAACTAAAGTGAAGAAGAAATTATTTTCTATTTTAATTATAGCCTTTCTTTTCTTAAGCTTTGATGGAGAAACTAAATCTTCTCTTTGGTTGAATAAAGTAGAGGGAAGGGTTATCTCACAGTCGGGGGAGTATTCTCTTATTATGAGTTTTCCCATCCTATAGGAGACCGCTTAACAGATAAGAAATGGCAGACGATGTTAAAAGAAGGTAGGGAGCCGCCACTGCCCATCTGGACGAAGACTTTTATTGAGAAATGATAAAAAGAATATTTCTTATTGCGCTTATTCTATGTCTCTTTCTTGTTTCTGCTGCCTATCCAGAGGATATTACCCTGGTGGCCGTAGGAGATATCATGCTGGGAAGATACATCGCTAAAGACTTAGCAAGAAAGGGCTACTCCTTTCCTTACCAAAAAGTTCAGGGCATCCTCTCTTCTGCTGATGTCACTTTTGGCAACTTAGAATGTTCTATCTCTAAGAGGGGCAAGACGACAGGAAAAGGGTATTTCTTTCGTGCTTCTCCTGAAGCAGCCCCAGGATTGGCCCGGGCGGGATTCGATATCCTATCCTTAGCCAATAACCACAGTATGGACTATGGAGCCTTGGCCCTTCAGGATACTATTGAGATATTGAATAAAAATCACATTCTACCTATAGGCGCCGGCAAAAATTTGACCGAGGCCAGAAAACCAATAATTATTGAAGTGAAGAAAAGAAAAATAGCCTTTTTGGCCTATTCTTTTGTCTATCCTGAAACCTACTGGGCAGGAAAAGACCGCGCGGGAACCTCTCCCGGGAAAATAGAATTCATTTGCCAGGACATAAAAAGAGCCCAGAGACTCTCTGATCTGGTTATCGTCTCTTTTCACTGGGGGAAGGAGTATAGTGAAGTGCCGAGTGACTACCAGATAAGGATTGCCCATCAAGCAATCGATGCCGGTGCTGATCTGATTATTGGTCACCATCCCCATGTGCTCCAGGGGATAGAGTTCTATAAAGAAAAACCGATTCTTTATAGCCTGGGTAATTTTATTTTTGATCAAGCATTCGGCAATACCAGAAAGGGCATTATTCTGAAGTGTATTTTTTCTGATGGTAATAAGTTGAAAACCATAATCGGCATCCCCATCTCGCGCACCTATGCCACCTACTACCCCCAGATTGCTCAAGAGAAAGAGAAGGAAGAAATTATATCTCATTTTTTAGGGGTTTCAAAATCACTCAATAAAGAACAAGAGAACTTGAGTAGATTACGATTCAAAGAGTAAATTAAGGAGCGCGCCTATGACCAGGAGGGGAAAGATTATAAATAGGGCGAATGGGAAAGCGGTCAAGAGGATGATCGATTCCCAGCCGATACTGGTAGATATTAAGCAGGCCAAGGATGTCATTCCGGAAATGACCAAGAGGACTATCCTTCATGCCGGACCTCCTATAGAATGGAAGAGGATGTGCGGACCGGTAAGGGGAGCCATAATGGGTGCCCTAATCTATGAGGGATTGGCAAGAAACCCCGAAGAGGCGAAAAAATTAGCGGCATCTGGGAAAATAAAATTTTCTCCCTGCCACCACCATAATGCGGTGGGCCCTATGGCCGGAGTAGTCTCAGCCTCTATGTATGTCTTTGTAGTCAAGAACGAGAAATTTGGAAATTATGCCTACTGCACCTTGAATGAGGGATTAGGAAAGGTATTGAGGTTTGGGGCCTATAGTGAAGAGGTAATCGAGAGGCTTAGGTGGATGGAAAAGGTCCTTGCTCCGGGCTTGAAGAAGGCGGTTAAGAAATCGGGAGGGATAAATATCAAGAACCTGACCGCTCAAGCACTTCAGATGGGTGACGAGTGCCATAATAGAAATGTTGCTGCAACATCATTATTTATAAAGGAGATTACTCCTTACTTCCTCAAGACCGATCTGGATAAGAAAATAATAAGAGAGATAATTGAGTTTATCTCGGGGAATGTTCACTTCTTTCTGAATATCTCCATGGCGGCCTGTAAGGCAACCGCAGATACTATCCTTGGTTTTAAGAATAGTTCCTTAGTGAGCGCCATGGCCAGGAATGGGACAGAGATTGGAATAAGGGTGGCAGGATTAGGAAAGAAGTGGTTTACGGCAAAGGCCGGAATGCCCAAGGGGTTATACTTTGCGGGATATAGTGAAAAGGACGCCAATCCAGACTTAGGAGATTCCACAATATCAGAGGTCGCAGGCATCGGGGGATTTGCTATGGCCTCTGCCCCGGCTATCGTTCAGTTCATCGGAGGAAGTCCTCAGGATGCCATAAAATACACCAAAGAGATGTATGAGATTACTATTTCCCAACATAGCACTTATAAGATTCCTTCCCTTGACTTTATGGGGACTCCTATTGGTATCGATATCAGAAAGATAGTTGAGACCGGGATTACTCCGTTTATCAATACTGGAATTGCCCATAAGAGACCGGGCATCGGCCAGATAGGAGCTGGCATCCTGCGCGCCCCCATGAGCATCTTCGAAGAGGCCTTGGTTGCCTTAAGTTTACCCCGTTAGAGATCCTCGTCAGAGACGAGGCAGACGCTTTAGGCGTCTTATCTCTAACGGGGCAGGGCATAATTTTCCTTTCTTTTCCGCTGAATTTGAAGTATAATGTTTATATTAAACGAGGCAAGCGAAGCGCGTCGTTATAATACTCGTTGTATTAGAAGGGGCAAGCGATGGGGCGTCTTCATACTTTTAGGGGAGACAAATGATGAGTAAATATAAAGGATATAATGGGAAGTATATCCGGGTTGACCTGACAAAAGAGGAGATTAAAATCCTGGACCTCCCGGATGATTTCATTGAGAATTATCTGGGAGGGAATGGCTTTGGGACAAAGATACTCTGGGATGAGGTCCCTCCAGAAGTAGATGCCTTAAACCCGGAGAATAGGCTCATTTTTGCTACCGGTGCCTTGACTGGAACCCTCTGGCCCTGTTCTGGTCATTTAGAGGTGATCAGTAAATCCCCTCTAACCGGGATCTATGGGGATGCCAATGCTGGCGGGTTCTTTGCTCCAGAACTGCGCTTTGCTGGCTACGACATGATCGTCTTTCAGGGAAAGGCAGAGAGACCGCTCTATCTATGGATTAAAGATGATAAGATTGCATTAAGGGATGCTAAGCATCTCTGGGGGAAGAATACCCCCTCTACTCAGAGGATGGTCAGGGAAGAATTGGGGGATGAGAAGATTAAGGTGGCTAGTATCGGGCCAGCAGGAGAGAATCTGGTGAGATTTGCCTGTATCGTAGTCACTGAGAATCGTGCTCTTGCTCGAGCAGGAATGGGAGCCGTAATGGGTTCTAAAAACTTGAAAGCCATTGCCGTAAGAGGAACGAAACAAGTGTCGGTAGATAATCCAGAGGAGTTTAAGAAGGCGGCTTCCCTGGCAAGAAAAGCCATAAAGGAGAATGAGTTCACTGCGGGAGAGCATAAGTATGGGACGGCAGGATTAGTAAATATTGTCAATGAGGTGGGAAGGTTTCCTACCAGGAACTTACAGGCCGGACACTTTAAAGAGGCGGATAAGATAAGTGGAGAAGCACTGGATGAGAAGCACTTTGTAAGACATCGCGCCTGCTATCGCTGTCCTATTGCCTGTGATAAGGTAATGGAAGTAAGAGAAGGAGAGTATAAGGGAACGGTAACCTCTTCCCTGGAGTATGAGACACTATGTGCTCTTGGTTCAAAGTGTGGCAATAGCAACCTACCTTCTATTATAAAGATGAATGTCATCTGTGATAGCATGGGAATGGATACCATCTCTGCGGGAGGGGCTATCTCCTGGGCCATGGAGTGCTATGAGAAAGGCATCCTGACCAAAGAGAATACGGATGGCCTGGATTTATCTTGGGGGAATTATCATTCCATAATTACTCTATTGGAGAAAATTGCTAAAAGGGAAGGTTTTGGTGATATATTAGCAGAAGGTTGTAAGAAAGCAGCAGAAAAGACTGGCAGGGGTTCGGAGTATTATGCCATGCATGTCAAAGGAATGGAGATTCCTGCCCAGGATGGAAGGAGTCAGCAGTCCATGGGACTGGCCCATGTAACCTCTAATAGGGGAGCAGACCATCTTAAGGGGTTTCCTACTATTGATGAGACTGGTTATCCGGGAGCAGCCATAAAGAGGTATGGAAAGGATAAGATGCCTGAGATAATAGATGGCATTCAGACAAAGCATAAGCCCTTTGTAGTAAAGGACGGGGAAGAGTTCTGCGCAGTGATTGACTCCGGTGGAATCTGTAAGTTCGGAACATTATTTCCTCCTGCTATCTATTGGGATCTTTTGACTCCAGGAATAAAGTATGCTACTGGACTGGATGTCGATGTTCCAAAACTGAAGAAGATTGGGGAGAGGATATATAATCTGCAGAGATGCTACAATATCCTCTTGGGAATATCGAAGAAGGACGATACCCAGCCAGAGAGACTACTGAAGGAGCCCTCCCCCTCTAAAAGAGCCAAAGGCCATGTGGTCTACTTAGATAAGATGTTGCCTGAGTATTATCAATTACGGGAATGGGACAAAAACGGCTATCCCACAAGGAAGAAGTTAGAAGAACTGGGCTTAGGCTTCGCTGCTGATAGACTTGCACGCAGATGACCGCAGATCAAAACGCAGATGCCGGATGCGCTTCGCTAGCATCCGAGAGAGCTTAAATATTATGCAATGACCGCAGATTATCAGCGGATAAGCCTCAAGGTAAACGAAGTGCGTTGAGTATCTGCGTCTAATATACCCACGTAGTAAGCAATACAAAAAAATCCGCGTTTAGGAGGTAAGAAAGATGATGGATCTCATTATCAGGAATGCTAGGACAAGAGAAAAGGATGGCAGAGTAGATATTGCCATCAAGGAAACGAAGATTAGAAGAATAGCCAAGAAGTTGAATGGTAAGGCGAAGAATGAGATTGATGCTAAAGGAAAATTGGTTACCCCCACATTTATCGATCCCCATCTACATCTGGATAAGGCTCTGATTAGCGAAGTGGTGAGGGAGAATGTCACCGGAACCTTAACCGAGGCCATTGAGATTATCTGGAATAAGAAGAGGAAATATACTATTAAGGACATTGTGAGTCGGGCAGGGAAGGCCATTGAATGGGGAGTGGGGAATGGGACAACCATCTTCAGAACCCATGTGGATGTCGATAATATCGGGAAATTGATGCCTCTAAAGGGATTGTTAGAAGTAAGGAAGGAGTATTCCGATATCTGCGATATCCAGATCGTGGCTTTTCCTCAGGAAGGGATATTAAAGAATGAAGGGACAGAGAAGTTGGTGCGTCAGGCCATGGAGATGGGGGCAGATGTAGTGGGTGGAATGCCCTATAACGAATATACCTATGATGATTCCAAAAAGCACATCGATATTGCCTTTCGGATTGCCAAAGAGTTTGATGTGGACATCGATATGCATGTGGATGAGACGGATGATCCGGATGCCCGAACCTTAGAGTACTTAGCAGCCAAAACCATAAAGGAGGGCTGGCAGGGAAGAGTCACCGCTGGCCATACCTGCGCCTTAGCGGCCTATGATGACCTCTATGCCTCCAAAGTAATCGGGATGATTAAAGAGGCAGAAATGAATATGATCACCAATCCGGCTACGAATCTCATGATTCAAGGAAGATTTGATAAAGAGCCTAAAAGAAGAGGAATTACCCGGGTGAAAGAACTTTTGGCGGCTGGAATAAATGTCTGCTATGGCCAGGACTGCCTGAAGGACACCTTCTATCCCACCTGGGGAAGGGAGGATATGTTAGAGGTGGGCCTCATCACCGCCCACGCGGCACAGTTTACTATGCCAAAAGAGATCGAGGTGCTGTTCGATATGCCTACCATAAATGCTGCCAGGGTATTGAGACTTAAGAAGTATGGGATAAAGGTGGGAAATCCGGCCAGTCTTAACATTATCGATGCCCACAATGTCCAGGAGGCCTTCCGCACTCAGGCAGATAGGCTCTATGTGATAAGAAAAGGAAAGGTCATCGCCCGCACCAAGACCATCTCAGAGCTCTTCAGGAAGAGATAGAAGGAGGTAAAATAAATGAAGTTAATTGATCTGACTCAGCCCTTGAGTGTTTTGACCCCTGCCTGGCCGACCTATGAGCCGTTGCAGGTGAAGTTCTTCAAGAGGTTGGCTCCCAATGGGGCCAATGGACAACTAATCACTACTTCCAACCATGTGGGGACCCATTTGGATGGTGCCTTACACTTCTGCACCCATGGAAGGGACATCGCCTCCATTCCTTTGGAGGATTTGTATGGGCCGGCAGCGGTGGTTGATTTATCAGATATGGCAGAGGATTATGGTATTTATACCTCAAAGGATATTACCGATCGGGTGGAAGTTAAAAAAAGGGATATTTTAATCATCAATACTGGATACCATAAGTATGCCTGGGATCAGCCAGAGGCGGATGAGGTGAGATATATGTGTAAGCATCCTGGACCCACTATGGAGTTTGCTGATTGGTGCAAGAAGATGGAGATTAAGTGGATCGGTGTGGACTGCGGAAGTGCCGATCATCCCATGAATACCAAGATAAGGGACTGGATGCCTCGTTTAGCCAAGGAATGCAATGAATACTTTAAGAAGAAGCGTAAGAAGAGCATTGAGGAGATCTTTCCTTCTGACCATTATCAGCTGATGCACATTCAATTATTCCCTCATGACATCATCCATGCAGAGAACTTAGGGGGAGAGATAGATAAGGTGTTGAATAAGAGGACCATCGTGGGTTGCTTCCCCTGGAGGTTTATGGGGGGAGAATCCGCATTCTGCCGTATAGTAGCCTTTGAGAAATAAGGAGGAAATCATGGAAAAAGAGTATCACATTGGGTTGAAGAAGGGAGATGTGGGAAGGTATGTCCTGCTTCCTGGTGATCCGGCAAGAACAGAGATAATCGCCAAGCACTTTGAGAATGCTAGAGAAATGGGATTTACCAGGGAGTACCGGACATTCACCGGGACGGTAGATGGGATTAAGGTCTCTACCACTTCAACTGGAATTGGATGCCCCTCTACCGCTATTGCTATTGAAGAGTTGGCAAAGATCGGGGCGGATACCTTCATCAGGGTGGGAACTGCTGGCTCCTTGCAGAAGGAAGTAAAATTAGGAGACGTCGTTATCTCCACTGGGGCGGTGAGGGAGGAGGGGACGACCAGACAGTATGTCCCTCTCAGTTACCCAGCAGTTGCTGATTTAGATGTAACCCAGGCCTTAGTGGAAGCAGCAAAAAAGTTAGGATTTCCTCATCATACGGGGATCGTCCACTGCAAGGACGCCTTCTATACTGAGGGGGCAAAAGATCTGCCCTTGGCCGAACATAATGAGGAGATGTGGAAGGCCTGGTATCGCTCAAATGTCCTGGCCACCTCTATGGAGTCTAGCGCCTTATTCGTGGTCTCCTCAATAAAGAGGTTGAGGGCCGGAGAGGTATTGGCCATCATCGGCCTCACCTATGCCGATCAGCCTATCGAGAAGAAGGTAGGGATTACCGAAGCAATAAAGATCGCCATTGAAGCGGTGAAGATACTGGAAAAGGGCAGGTGAGCCCCGAAGGACAAGCCTACGGGGCAAGCAAGCGGGAAAGTGAGCAGGTGAGAGGAGAGTAGTAATACCAATGCAAAATGAAAAACTTAAGATTCCCAGGGAAGTAATTATTTGAAGAGTAAGCAGAGCGATTTTTTTAAGCATCTCTTTGGCGGAGAAAAGTCATCACCGAAGATAGAGAAGAGACCCTTGGTCCTGAGCTATTCCCAGATAAGCACCTATCAGCAGTGCTCCCTCAAGTATAAGTTTCAGTATATAGAGAGAAGACCCACCAAGCCCAGCCCTCACTTAGACTTCGGAAATACCATCCATGATACCCTGAAAGACTTCCACAAAGAATTTGATCCTAAGAGAACAATCTTGGAAGATCTATTGAATCTCTATGAGAAGAACTGGGTGGCCGAGGGATACGAAAGCCAGGAGCAGGAAGAGGAGTTTAGGAAAGAGGGAGAGAGGATGCTCAGGGATTATTATCAGACAGCAATAAAGAACCCCAATCTTCCTCTTTATTTGGAGGAAAGCTTTAAGTTTCGCATGGGGGATTGCGAGATCTGGGGAAAGATCGATAGGATCGATAGGCTTCCTGATGGGGGATGGGAGATCATAGACTATAAGGCGGGTAAGAGAAGAATAGACGAGGTAGGATTAGAAGCCGATCTAAATCCTTTAGAGATCGATGAGAACTTTCAGTTATCCCTCTATTATCTGGGCTGTAAGGAGAAGTTCAAGAAGGTTCCAAAGAAGGTGAGCCTCTACTATCTGAAGTATAATCAGAAGCTAAGTGCCACCAGGAGACCGGAGCAGTTAAGGGATGTGGAAAAAATCGTAGGTGAGGTTGCCTCCCAGATCAGGGAGAAGAAGTTTGAACCGAAGAAAGGTCCCTTATGTCCCTGGTGTGATTATAAAGAAATCTGTCCGACCTTCAAGGAAGGCCCCCGTTAAAGACTCAGTTTCTTTTTTTCTCGCCATTTTATTTCCCCTTTAATTTTTTTGGAGATTCTATGTCCCAGAAGAGATTCTTTTTGATCGATGGGAATGCCTATATCCATAGGGCCTTTCATGCCCTGCCTCCCCTCACTACCTCTCGAGGAGAGATGGTGAATGCGGTCTATGGCTTTATCAGGATGCTACTAAAGATCCTACGGAAGGAGTCTCCGGATTATATGGCGGTATGCTTCGACTATCCGGCACCTACCTTCCGCCATAAGGAGTATAAGGAGTATAAGGCGACCAGGAAGAGGGCCCCGGATGAACTGAAGAGCCAGATTCCTCTGACCCATGAGGTTGTCAGAGCATTAAACTTAGTCCTCTTTGAGCAGGAAGGATATGAGGCAGATGACCTAATTGCCACCCTTTCTGAAAGAGCAAAGAAGGAAGGGATAGAGACCGTCATCGTCACTGGGGATAAGGATGCCTTACAGCTGGTCGATAAATCTATCTCAGTCTTAAATGAGTCCAAGGATATCTCGTATGACGAGGAGGAGGTAAAAGAAAGAACAGGTGTTACTCCTAGACAGATAACTGATTTTATGGCCCTTATGGGTGATCAATCGGATAATGTTCCCGGAGTAAGAGGGGTAGGATCCAAGACCGCTACCCAACTCATCCAGAGGTTCGGAAGCATTGAGAATCTATATCAACATTTAGACGAGGTAAAGGGGAAATTAAAAGAAAGGCTAAAGGATTCAAAAGAGGAGGCCTTTCTCTCGAAGAGATTAGTTATCTTAGAAAAGGACGTTCCTTTAAAGTTTGAGATCTCTCATTGTGAGATGAAGCCGTTCAAGCGAGAAGAACTTCTGGGTCTTCTCCACAGGTTGGAATTCCGGAGCCTCATCGCGGAATTGGTCACCACTAAAGAGGAGAAGAAAGTAAACTACTCTACTGTTCTTTCTGAAAAAGATTTTGAGAAGCTATTGAAGGATTTGGAAAAAGCCCCCTTAGTCTCTATTGATTTTGAGACCACGGGAAAGGACCCCATGGCCGCCTCTCTGGTAGGCATCGCTCTATCTCTAAAGCCCCTCTCTGCCCATTACATGCCCCTTGGCCATTCCTACTTAGGTGCTCCCAAACAATTGAATAGGAAATATGTATTAGGAGAATTGAAACCTATCCTGGAGAATGAGAGAATAAGGAAGTATGGACAGAATATAAAATATGAGATTATTCTCTTAAAGAGGGAAAGAATAGATTTAAAAGGAATATATTTTGATACCATGGTGGCCTCCTATCTTCTGAATCCCGCGAAGTTAAACCACAACTTAGGCGATATCGCCATTGAATACCTGGGCCATAAGATGACCCCGATAAGTGAGCTCATCGGTAAAGGCAAGAAAGAAATTACTATGGATGAGGTGGAGATCGAGAGGGTCACTCCCTATGCCTGCGCCGATGCGGATATCGTTCTCCGTCTGGCAGAGATCATGGAGCCGAAGTTAAAGAAGAAAGGCTTAGAGAGCCTCTATCATAAAGTGGAAATGCCTCTGGTAAAGGTACTGGCAGAGATGGAGAGGGACGGGGTTCTTATTGACAAGGAATATCTTGAATCTCTATCAAAGGAATTTGCTTTAGAGCTCAAAAAATTGGAGAAAAGAATCTACTCCCTGGTAGGGGAGGAGTTTAATATTAATTCTCCCAAGCAGCTTTCCTATGTCCTATTTGAAAAGCTAAAGCTTCCCGTAATAGAGAAGACCAAGACAGGATACTCTACAAAAGAAGCAGTCCTAAGGGAATTAACCCCAAGTCATAAATTACCCAGCCTACTTATCAAATATCGGGAACTGGCCAAACTCAAGTCAACCTACATCGATGCTTTACCTTTACTTATCAATCCTATAGATGGAAGGGTCCACACCTCCTTTAATCAGACTGTAACCGCTACCGGAAGGCTCTCCTCCTCTGAGCCCAACCTGCAGAACATTCCCATAAGGACAAAGTTGGGAAGGAAGATCAGGAAGGCCTTCATTCCCAAAGAGGGCTCTATTCTATTATCTGCCGATTATTCCCAGATAGACCTCAGGGTCTTGGCTCATATCTCGAAAGACAAGAGTTTGAGAGACGCCTTCTTCAAGGATGAGGATATTCACTCCCGAACAGCCTGTGAAATCTTCGGCATCCTGAAGAAAGAGGTTACTCCAGAACTACGCAGGATTGCCAAGACCGTGAACTTCGGTCTCTCCTATGGCATGAGCCCTTTTGGCCTCTCTAAAGACTTAGGCATCCCTTTGAAAGAAGCCGAGAAGTACATCACAAAGTATTTTAAGAGATATAGCGGAGCGAAGAAGTATATTGAGGAGATCATCGAAGAGGCGAAAAAGAAGGGCTACGTTACCACGTTACTTAAAAGGAGAAGATATATTCCAGAAATAAATCACCCGGACCCCAGGCTCTCCAACTTTGCTAAAAGAGTAGCCATCAATACCCCCATACAAGGGACCTCTGCAGATATCATTAAGGTAGCCATGCTTGAGATAAGCGAGAGACTGAAGAAAGAGGCACTGAAGTCCAAGATGATCATTCAGATCCACGATGAGCTCCTCTTTGAGGTTCCGCAAGATGAGGTGAAGAGAGTATCCAAATTAGCAAAGGAAATCATGGAAAAGGCAATAGAGTTAGAGGTCCCTATAAAGGTCGATATAAAGACGGGAAAGAACTGGACAGAACTCCACTAAAGATAGTTACTACGTCCTGCTAAGCGGGACTGTTACCATAGGTTACTACGCTTCGCTGTTACCAACGGTTGCTTTTGCACTAATCGGTTTGTAACTGTTAGTAACCTTTTGCAGGAGCAAGAAATGCTGGTCGTTGGCCTGACAGGTGGTATGGCATCTGGGAAGAGTGTGGTAAGCAAGACTCTTAGAGAACTTGGTCTGCCCATAATCGATGCTGATCTAATCGCTAGAGAAAGGGTGAGGCCGAATGAAATAGGTTATAAAGAAATCGTAGATCATTTTGGAGAAGGAATCCTCAATCCAGACCAGACCATTCATAGAAGAAGATTGGCTAAGATAATCTTTAGCGATTATAAAGAAAGGGAAAGACTCAACTCCATCCTTCATTCCAGAATAGTTGAAGAGATCAAAAAAAGAATAGGGGATTTTAAAGAAAAGGAAGAGAAGATAGTCATTGTGGATGCTGCCCTCTTAATCGAGGCCGGGCAATTACCTTTGGTTGATGAACTCATTGTAGTTACCGTGAGTCCTAAGATTCAAGTCAAACGCCTGGCCCAAAGGGATCATTTGACAGAGCAAGAGGCCAGGGAGAGAATCGCCACCCAGATGCCCTTATCTGAAAAGGCGAAACTAGCTGATTATATCATTGATAATAGTAGTTCAGTTAAGAAAACCATAAAGAGAACAAAAGAGGTCTATCATAAACTACAATTGACAGTCAGCGCTGAAAAAGAGTAAAATATTATACCACTGAGAACACAGAGGAAAACCACAGAAGACACAGAAAAAATTATTGAGAATACAAGACTCTGTGACCTCTATAAATCTCTGTGAATTCTGTGGTTGCAATTGGGGTGAAAGATGGATATTGTTGCCTTGAAAGAAAAAACCATCTCTGAGTTGAGTGACGTGGCGAAGAAGATGAGGATTCCTGGAATAGGCAATTTGAGGAAGCAAGAGCTCATCTTCAAGATATTAGAGGCCCAGACGAAGAAGGAGGGTCTTTTATTTGGGGAAGGGGTCTTGGAGATCCTTCCCGACGGCTTCGGCTTCCTGCGTTCCCCCAATACTAACTACCTGCCCGGCCCAGATGACATCTACGTCTCTCCCTCTCAGATAAGGCGCTTCAGCCTCAGGAAAGGGGATACTGTCTCCGGCCAGATTCGGCCCCCAAAAGAGAGTGAAAAGTTCTTCGCTTTACTTAAGGTTGAGGCAGTAAACTTTGAAAACCCAGAACTGGCTAAGGAGAAGATACTATTCGATAACCTCACCCCCCTATACCCTAAGGAGAAGATTAGACTGGAGACGGGAGCCGATACTATCTCAGAGAGGGTCATGGACCTCTTAACTCCTATCGGGAAAGGTCAGAGGGGCCTAATCGTCTCTCCTCCCAGGGCAGGAAAGACCATTCTATTGCAGAAGACCGCTAATTCCATCACCACCAACCATCCAGAGATAATCTTGATTGTTCTCTTGGTTGGAGAAAGGCCAGAAGAGGTGACGGATATGGAGCGAAGCGTCAAAGGAGAGGTAGTCTCCTCCACCTTTGATGAACCGGCCACCCGCCATGTCCAGGTGGCAGAGATGGTATTGGAGAAGGCCAAGAGGCTTGTGGAGTATAAGAAGGACGTGGTCATTCTCTTGGACTCTGTCACCAGGTTGGCCCGGGCATATAATACTATTTGCCCCCATTCGGGAAAGATACTGACTGGAGGGGTGGATGCCAATGCCTTACCCAAGCCTAAGAGGTTCTTTGGTTCGGCACGCAACATTGAAGAGGGTGGTTCCCTAACCATTCTGGCTACGGCGCTCATTGATACGGGAAGTAAGATGGATGAAGTAATCTTTGAGGAGTTCAAGGGAACGGGGAATATGGAACTGGTCCTCGATAGAAGGCTGGTGGATAAGAGGATATTTCCCGCCATTGATATCTCGCGAAGCGGGACGAGAAAAGAAGAACTCTTACTGGATAAGGAGGATTTGAACAAGGTCTGGGTCTTGAGGAAGGTATTGAGTCCGCTCGATGTTGTTGAGAAGATGGAACTCCTAATTGAAAGGCTGAAAAAGACTAAGACCAATAAGGAATTCTTAGCGTCCATGAATTCACCCCGTTAGAAGTCCACACCGCTGGTGTGGCACCCGCCTGAGGCGGCTTACTTCTAACGGGGCAAGGGAGGGCGCCGGGTGCGACGAATATAAGGAGCACCGACTGAAGCGATGGCACAAGGAAAGGCGCGGGCGCGAGTCGGTGAGCGCCCCGGGTCGACGACTAAAAGGAGGAGACAAATGAAGAAGGAGATTCATCCTAAGTATGTAGACTGCACCATTACCTGTGCCTGTGGGAACGTCATCCATACCAGAGCGACCAAGCCCAGCATCAGAGTGGAGATCTGCTCTGCCTGCCATCCCTTCTTCACGGGAAAGCAGAAACTGGTTGATACTGCGGGAAGAGTAGAGAGGTTCAAAAGGAAGTATGGATTGGGCGAGAAAAAAGAAGAGAAGAAATGAGGGTAAGAGTTGGAGGGCAGGCGGTCATTGAGGGGGTGATGATGAGAACCCCCCATGCCTTGGCCATTGCCCTAAGAAAAGAGGATGGAGAGATTCTGGTAAAGAAGGAGATCCTTCCTTCCCGCCATCATCTCTTAAAGAAGCCCATAGGCCGAGGGGCAATTGCCCTATGGGAGGCACTAGTCATCGGCTATAAGGCCTTAGCTTTCTCTGCCAAGAAGAGTGCCGGGAAGGAGGAGAATGAGATATCAGGTTTTGCTCTGGGCTTTACCATGATCTTCGCTTTTGGTTTAGCAGTTCTCTTCTTTATCCTCTTGCCCGCCTTCCTAACTAGTTTATTTCAGATTAAAAGTAGCATTCTCTTTAATCTGGTGGATGGTCTCATTCGCCTTCTCCTCTTCTTCGGTTATCTCTGGGCTATCTCTCGGCTAAAAGAGATTAAGAGATTATTTGCTTATCATGGGGCAGAGCATAAGGTGGTCTATACTTACGAGACGGGAGAAGATTTAACTATAGAGAATGCCAGAAGTAAAAGCACCCTTCATCCCAGATGTGGGACGAACTTCATCCTCATCTTCTTAATCATGAGTATCCTGCTATTCTCTCTATTGGGAAG
>JAUWXM010000096.1 GCA_030616365.1 bacterium
GGGTGAATCTTCGGGGTGAGGTGACTCCGATATATCGGAGAATTCCTCGATCGGCGGTAAAGCCCGCGAGTCCGGACATAATTATGTCTGGATTGATTCAGTGAGATTCTGAAGCCGACGGTATAGTCCGGACGGGAGAAGATTATAAACGCCCAGCCGCAAAAAAGCCCCGAAGAGAAGTCTTCGGGGCTTTTCTTTTAAGCACAAATATTACATAACCGGTTAACTGGCAAACCGGCTAACTGGTAAACTGGCTTCGGCCAAAGGCTGATCCGCCTCAGGCGGAAACTGGCTAACTGATGAGGAAGTATGAAGATGGATGACGAAAAGTATATGAGATTGGCTCTAAGGTTAGCGATTAAGGCGAAGGGTAGGACTTCACCTAATCCTCTGGTAGGAGCAGTTATCGTTAAGGATGATATAATTATCGGGGAAGGATATCATAAAAAAGCAGGGGAGCCTCACGCAGAAATCAATGCCCTGAATATGGTAGACAAAAAGGCGAAAGGTGCCACCCTGTATCTGAGTTTAGAACCCTGCGCTCACTTCGGAAGAACTTCACCCTGTACCAAAAGAATAATCTCTTCTGGAATAAAGGAAGTAGCAATAGCCATGATCGACCCTAATCCCCTGAATTGCGGCAAAGGAATTAAAGAATTAAGAAAAGTAGGAATAGAAGTAAAGGTGGGAGTTTTAGAGAAGGAAGCGAAGAAGATAAACGAAGCCTATATTGAATACATTACTACCAAGAGGCCATTTGTTATCCTGAAAACCGCCATGAGCCTGGATGGAAAGATCGCTACTAAAACCGGAGATTCAAGGTGGATTACCAATGAACTATCAAGGAAATATGTTCACAAACTAAGAAGCGAGGTAGACGCCATCCTAGTTGGTATAGAGACGGTCTTAAAAGATGATCCCCTATTAACTGTCCGAAGTCCAAAGTCTCCATCCTCCGAAGCAGAGCTTCTGCGGAGGACGGGCAAAGTCCAAAGTCAACTGATTAGGGTTGTGGTGGACAGCAGGGCAAGGGTTTCCTTGGGGGCGAAGATATTGAATCAAGAAGTTCCCACCATTGTTGCTACGACAAAATTTGCTTCAAAGAGGAAGATAGAAACGTTGAGAAAAAAGGGGGTCAAGGTTTTAATTATCGGGGAGAGAGATAAAAGGGTTAATTTGAAGGAATTATTAAAAAAACTTGGGGAATTAGAAATAACCAGCCTCTTAGTTGAAGGAGGGGGGAAAATCAATGCCTCATTCTTAGAGAATGGTCTAGTGGATAAGGTTCTGTTCTTTATTGCCCCCAAAATAATTGGAGGAGAAGAAGCACTTACTCCAGTAGAAGGGGAAGGAATAAAAAAAATAAAAGACGCCATAAAATTAAAAAATATTAGCATCAAAAGATTCGAAGGGGATATTTTGATAGAAGGATACGTTTGGAGAGCAAAATGTTTGCTGGGTTGATAGAAGAGATGGGAACGGTTAAAAACATCAAGAGAAAAGCAGGTTCTATGGAACTAACCATTGCTGGTAAAAAGGCAATAGAAGACTTGAAAAAAGGGGATAGTGTTTCGGTGAATGGGGTATGCCTTACAGTTACGAGTTACGAGTTACGAGTTACGAGTTTTAAGATAGACATTTCTCCTGAGACATTAAGAAAAACAAATTTAGGAACGCTGAGGATTGGAGAGAGGGTGAATTTAGAGGGGGCCTTAAAGCTGGGTGAAAGATTGGGAGGCCATTTCGTTACTGGGCATATTGACGGAGTAGGAACTATAAAGAAGAAGATTAAGGAAGGAGATACTTTCCTCTTTGAGATTGAGGCCCCAGATGAGATTATGGACTATATCATCCCCAAAGGCTCCATCGCCTTGGATGGAATAAGCCTGACTGTTGTTGATTTTAACAAAAATAGATTCAGTGTCTCTATCATTCCCCATACCCTGGAAGCAACCACTCTGGGATTTAAAAAAGTAGGAAATAAAGTCAATCTCGAGGCAGACATGATTGGTAAGTATGTTTTCAAAATGATAAAAGGAGAAAAGGGTATAGATCTGAACTTTCTCAAAAGTTACGGTTATTTGTAAAAAATTTATCCTACGAATCATCTGTGACAATCCGTGTTTTTAAACCAACACGGTAAGCAGTAAAAAGAAATCCGTGTTCAGAGGTGAAAGGAATGAGGTTCGATTCAATAGAAGAAGCAATAAAAGAGATTAAAGGGGGGAAAATGATCATCGTCTTGGATGATGAAAGCCGGGAGAATGAGGGGGACCTTGTCATGGCGGCAGAGAAGATAACTCCAAAGGCGATTAACTTTATGGCAAAGTATGCCCGGGGATTAATCTGTCTTTCCATCATTGGAAAAAGATTAGAGGAACTCAATATCCCATTGATGGAGCCGAAGAACACCAGTCTCTTGGGAACCGCCTTCACGGTTTCCATAGATGCTAAGAAGGGAACCACTACTGGCATCTCGGCTCACGATCGGGCAACAACCATAAAAACGGTCTTAAATCCCAAGACAGAACCAGAGGATCTCGCTCGACCAGGACATGTCCTTCCTCTGCGCTATAAGGAAGGAGGGGTCTTGACCAGAGCCGGCCATACTGAGGCCGCAGTAGACTTAGCAAGATTAGCGGGATTATATCCTGCAGGGGTAATCTGCGAGATCCTGGCTTCCGATGGAACCATGGCCCGATTGCCGGAACTAAGAAGACTTGCCAGAAAACATAACCTGAGAATTATTACTATCGCCGATCTAATTAAGTGTCGTCGGAAAAAGGAGAAACTGGTGAAAAAGATTGTTGACTTTGAACTACCTACTCAATATGGAAATTTCCGAGGCATATTATATGAGAGTATCCTGGATAGAGAGCATCACATCGCCCTGGTTATGGGAGATATTAAAAAGAGAAAGAATGTTTTAGTTCGGGTTCATTCCAGATGTCTAACGGGCGATGTCTTCAGATCTCTGAGATGCGATTGTGGGGCACAGCTTGAGGCAGCGTTGAAGGTCATAGCAAAAGAGAGGTGTGGGGTACTACTCTATATGCATCAGGAGGGCAGGGGGATAGGTCTGACGCATAAGTTGCGTGCCTATCACTTGCAGGAGAAGGGGAAGGATACCGTGGAGGCGAATATTGAACTAGGACTCAAGCCAGACTTAAGGGATTATGGGATTGGAGCCCAAATCTTAGTGGATCTAGGATTAAAAAACATTAGACTCTTAACCAATAATCCGAGAAAGATCGTGGGCTTAGAGGGATATGGACTAAAAGTAATAAAGAGAGTCCCCATCGAGATTCCAGCAACGAGCATAAGCAAGAAATATCTAAGGACAAAGAAGGAAAAATTAGGACATATTTTGCGATTAAAATGAGAGGAGGTGAGAAGAATGGCAAGAACCTATGAAGGAAAAGTCTTGGCAAAGGGGAAAAGATTTGGTATAGTAGTGGCCAGGTTCAACGAGTTTGTCAGCGAGCGACTTTTAGAGGGGGCACTAGATGGCCTTTTGCGCCATGGAGCAGATGAGAAAGATATTACCGTGGCCAGGGTGCCGGGCTCCTTTGAGATTCCCTATGCAGCAAACAGGCTGGCTAAGAGCAAAAAGTTTGATGCCGTGATCTGCCTTGGGGCCATCATCCGGGGAACTACCCCCCACTTTGAGTATGTGGCAAGTGAGGTGGCAAAAGGGGTGGCTTCTACCAGCCTT
>JAUWXM010000004.1 GCA_030616365.1 bacterium
CAATCCGCCCCCGAGCCAGGAGAGGTTGAGGAAAGAGGATGGGAGAGATAGAGGAGCCAAAGAGATGAATAGAAAAATTAACCTAATAATCCTATTGATCCTTGGGGTATTGGTCTCTCTGATTGGCTTGTCCCAGGTTGCTTATGCTGAAACTGAAACCCTTTATGTTGATGGCTGCACCACCGCAAGAGCTGAATGGGATAATATGACAACTACCCCTTATCTTGATAATAATGATGCCAGTTTAATACACGAAATAAAAGATGCGAGCAAGGAAGCAGGAGATTTTAGTTTTGCCAATACCGCAACTGACGGGACAAATACAATAAATAGTGTAACTTTATATTTTGAGTGCCAAGCAGATGATGCACCGAATAATGACGGTTTTGTTGTATATATAGATTCTGGAGACGGTAATGGGTTCACTAATGTAGGAACTGTTAAGCCAAGCACTGCTGGTTCTTATGCCTGGGATACTCTTGTTGTAAGCGCAAAATTGAATACCTGGACAAAAATCGATGCTGCCACAATGTATTTAGATACTGTAAATACTGGTGGAGGGGACGATAGATATGTAAGACGGGCATATCTTTATGTTGATCACATTCCTGATGTCATCGCCCCCACCCTAGACAGCGCCGCAAGAACAGATGATACACATATCACCGTTACCTTGAGTGAACTGGCAGTCGAAGCAACTATTACTAAAGCTCATGATGGTGGCTTTACGGTTGCTGAAACCGGCGACCCCACAACGACCTATACCGTAAGCGCCATAGCCCCCTTAGTTGCAGGTAATGATGATGAAGTAGTATTAACCGTAGCTGATATGGGAATCTCTGCTAAGGAAGGGGTTACCGTAACCTATACCGAAGGGGTCAACGGAACAGTCACCGATGTTGCTGATAATCCCCTGGCCACAGATACCACTGGGGTAGCTGTTACTGCCTGGGATATTGAGGCGCCCACCATTACCTCGGGAACGGTCAGTAGCGGCAACGTCTATTTCGATGTTCTCTTTAGCGAGGGAGTTTATGGAGCAGACGACGGAAGCACTGCCCTGACCGCAGCCCAGTTAGCACTAACCTTTGTCCAGGGTGCAGGCACGGCAACCAATACCACTATCTTCTCAATAAAGCAAGACGATGCTGAAACAGAAGCTGCGGCCTCTCCTCTTACCGGTGGGGAAATAACAATCAGAGTATTCTTGACAGTTACCGGCACTCCAAACGGGGTGGAAACAATTGAGATTAAGCCAACAGATGCCACTTCAGTTTATGATAAAGCTGGTAATGCAGCATTGGCTACGCAAACAACTGGTGCCCAGACCTTGAAGGATCAAGCAGCTCCCGAGGTTTCTCCTCCTTTCGTCCCTGCTGATGAAGAGACCGGAGTAGCAACAATTGCTAATTTGGAAATCACCTTTAATGAAACCGTGGTCAAGGGCACGGGCGACATCGTTATCAAGTATGACACCAGCACATTTGAGACCATAGATGTAACATCTGCTACTAAGGTGAGTATAGCTGCCAACGTAGTAACCATCAATCCAGACCTCACCTTTGAGGCCCTAACCGGGTATTATGTGCAGATAGCTGCTACCTGTTTTGATGACAGCGTAGGTAACTCCTACGCGGGTATTCCTTCAGATGATACAGATACCTGGAACTTCACCACAGAATCTGTTGTCAACCAGAGGCCATCGGTGACCATTGAGCAGGTGGATAACGATCCCAGTTACAGCGGAAAGTGGTTTGGGAATAAGGATATAGAGATTGACTATACCCTGACCGATGCCGAGAACGATGCCTGTGACATAGATATTGAGTACTCCGTAGATAGCACCGACGGGGACAACGGCAGTTGGACGGACTGCACCGATGCCGGGGGAGCCAGCGAAGGGAAGACAGGCTTGGCCGCCAGTTCCGGGGGCACGGCACACGTCTTCCTCTGGGATGCGGATGGCCAATTGCCCACAACCGAGGATAGCATAATCTGGGTAAGGATTACTCCCAGCGATGCTGGTGGGGCCGGGACGACCGTTCCCAGTAGTTCCTTCGGCCTGGACAACGTCGCTCCCACAGCGAGTGCGCCAACAAGCGATGCCCAGACCTTAAAGGGCGGGACGGAATCAACATCAACAGTCCAATCAAATGAGGCGGGTAACATATACTTAGTAAATGTGTCAGTAACAGACGTAACTACTCAAGCTGAAATAGATGCAGCAGTTGCAGCCAATAATGCATGGTTGGGTAAAGAATCAGCTGGGGCAGACACTGCATATACAGTAACCCCACTCGCAGCCTTAAACGACGGGGTATATGACATAGTAGCCGTAGATGCAGTTGGTAATGTATCAGCTAGCCTAAGCGGTTGGTTGACCGTAGATAATACAGCTCCAACTAATCAGGACACAGTCTTTGCCTCAAGTGTTTCCAAGCAGGGCGGGGCAAGTGTTACCATCGTAAGCTCAGGCGATGCTACCAATAATGTTTGGTTTGCTCCCTCAGGCACAACTTCATTTACTGCAAATGGTACAATGACCACAGCAGGTGGAACAGCAACAACAATCCTTGCGCCAGCAACTGAAGGCGCATACAGGATGTTTGTAATTGATGCAGTGGGTAACTACTCAACACAATCCACAGCCATATTAACCGTAGATAACACTGCACCCCAAGTTTCTCCTCCTTTCGTCCCTGCTGATGAGGCCACGGGGGTGGCGGTGGGCGCCAACCTGGAGATCACCTTTAATGAGAATGTGGTCAAGGGCACGGGCGACATCGTTATCAAGTACGACACCACCACATTTGAGACCATAGATGTAACATCTGCTACTAAGGTGAGTATAGCTGCCAACGTAGTAACCATCGATCCCGCCGGTATCTTTGCCATCTCCACGAGCTACTACGTGCAGATAGCGGCCACTTGTTTTACTGATGCGGCGGGTAACCCCTACGCGGGTATTACGGATACAGATACCTGGAACTTCACCACCACTGACAACACCGCTCCGGTCCTTGGCTATTCTTCTGATAATACTCTGGGAACTGCCACCCAGAAGACGGATGGCAGCGGGGAAGTGGATATCCTATTCCGGGTAAAGGATGCTAATGGTGCCAGCGATACCTCTACCTTCCTTTCAGGTAGTGCCCAGTACAATGTTGCTGAAGCAGGCTGGACCGCCGTGGCTGACGGTAGCGTTTCCTTCTCTCCCAGTTCGACCTTCGCCCCGGCCACTGACTGGTCAGGAACAGAGTATACCCTTACCTGGGCATCGAAGGACCAGATCCCCACTACAGATAGTACCCAGGTTCAGTTCCGCTTCAAGGTAAACGATGGCGAAGCTGACAGCGCTGATGGCACCACCAGTACCTTCACGGTGGACAACGTTGCTCCCACTTGCACCGTCACCGGCATTACTGAATCATCTGACTACCTCTATGAGGAAGGGGGAGATTCGGTAACCAAGTGCTTCTATGGCGATGATATGTCCACCACCCAGACAGTAACCATTGCTGGAACGACAAGTGATACCAATCTCTCCAGTACTACAGGGAGCAATGTCTTTGGCGATGCCCAGACAAATGGAGGCACCGCCGCCAGCTGGACCTTCGCCATTGCCATTGACAATACCGATGCTGCTAGCTACGCAGATGAGACCTTCACCATCACGGCTACAGATAGTTATGGCAATACTGGACCGGATAGCGTGACCCTGGATGACGATGTTACCAACCCCGTCTGCACCGTCACCGGTATTACTGAATCATCTGACTACCTCTATGAAGAAGGGGGAGATTCGGTAACCAAGTGCTTCTATGGCGACGATATGTCCACCACCCAGACAGTAACCATTGCCGGAACCGGAACAGATACCGGAGGCAGTGGAGTAGCCTCTTCCACGGGAAGCACGGTCTTTGGCGATGCCCAGACAAATGGAGGCACCGCCGCCAGCTGGACCTTCGACATTGCCATTGATAATACAGATGCTGCTAGCTACGCAGATGAGACCTTCACCATCACCACTACAGATAACGTGGGCAATACTCATGCGGATAGCGTGACCCTGGATGACGATGTTACTGCTCCTACCAATGTGGGCTGTTCCACTCCAGCAGATGGTGCCCAGGAACAAGCCACAGGCATCGTCTTAAAAGCCTTAACCGCTACGGATGCTGGCGCTGGCTTAACCTCTACCCCTTATTATTTTCAGTTGGATACTGTCGCCACCTTTAACAGTGGCAATCTTCAGAATAGCGGCTGGATTGCCGATGGCGATACCGATGGATGGGACCCCACCCTGTCCGCGAGCATTACCTACTACTGGAGGGTGAAGGCTAAGGATAATGTGGGCAATGAGAGCGCACAATGCGGCCATACTGCAAATACTGAGGGCTACGGAACCTTCACCACAGCCCTCGACTGGACCCAAACCGATTGGGAGGGCGGCTCAGGGCAATCTGCCTGGACCGATGAAACGAGGTATAGTGCGGAGAGCAACATCTATGACACTACGACAGGGGAGACCAAACTCACATCGTCACTAGCCCCGGGTATAGTGGACCACGTGGTGATAAGCGAAGTATTCCAGAATGCCAGCGGCGACGACACCAATTGCTTCATCGAGCTCTACAACCCGACGTCGGAAGATATCGATATCACAGGCTGGTATATTCTTGAATACCAACAGGATAGCCCCGGCGTTCCTCTGGTTGACCCTCAGTGGGGGAGTGTGGGCAACCCTCCCGACCCATTCTCTGGAACCATCCCCGCATATGGATATTGGCTGATTGGCGAGCAGGCGACACTCGGAGACGAGGGTTGGGGATACACGATAGTCTCTGATACAGAGCTCAGCGCCGCCGGCGACATTATTGAAAATGGGAGTGATGACGGCCTTGTACTCTACGATTCATCAGACAACTATGTCGATGGCTGCTTTGCATGGGTAACCGTAGGAACTACAAGCTTTGTTGACGAGACCGCCCTCTCGATTCCCATAGCGGGCAAAAGCCAGGAGAGAAAATCTGATGCGAGCGGAGTTACCGCGGACCAGGGTAACGGTTACGATACCGATGACAATAGTAATGATTTCGTCCAGAGGACCACTCCTGAGCCCCAGAACTCGAGCAGCTCAACCGAAGCGCCTCCGAGCACCTATAGCACCCCGGGCACCCTTACCTCCTCGATCTACGATGCCGGGGCCGCGGGTGCAGATTGGGACATCATAACCTGGACCGCCGACGAGACCCCAGCGGGAACAAGCGTCACCGTGAAAGTGAGGACATCCGATGATTCTGGCATGAGCGGCGCCACCGCCTGGGCAAGCTGTGATGCGGCCACCAGCGGTAATGACATCTCCTCCCTAACCGGGGTGACCGATGCCCACCGATACATCCAATACTATCTGACCCTGGGCACGACCGATACCAGCAATACCCCCACTTTCGAAATCATAACCATCAAGTATGCCGTTTCCGCCGGCGACACCACCGATCCCACAGTAACCATCGCCTCAACCGATCCTACTACCATCACCACCGGCGGGACATCAACCGTGACCTGGAGCGCTAATGAAGCGGGCGACTACACCGTGCGGGTGGGAGGAGATGGGTCAGATCCCGCCTCGGGAACCCAGATTACGGGTGCCAATGCCAGTGGTTCTTATACCTCTGGAGATATCGCTTCCGTAGTGAATGCCGCTGACCTGAGCGAAGGGTCAAATACCATCTATGTCTATGTAACCGATGCGGCATCCAATACGGGTAGTGACTCAACCGCGATTACCTTGGATACCACGGCTCCCGTCATATCCAATGTCACCATACTCAATGTAACAATGAAGGTGGGCAGTGAGGTTACCGCTACTATTACCGTTAGCAGTGATACAGATAGCTATACCCTGACATCAGGGACGATTGGCGGATTTACCTTGGGCAGTCTTTCAAAGACAAATGATACTACCTATACAGCAATCTTTACCATTACTGATGGCGGAACAGATGTTGCCGCAGGTAGTGATATCCCTATTTCTAATCTAGTACTTACTGATACAGCAACTAATCCCAGCACAGCCTACGAAACACCTATCTCCCAAGGCTCAGACCTCATTGATGCCAACCTGCCAAACATCACTGCGGTCACAATCACTAATGCGGCAATGAATGTGGGAGACGTAGTTACCGCTATTATTACCATTGATGATGATGGAAGTGCCACCGGCACTACCCTGACCTTAGGAACCATCGGCGGATTTACCCTGGGCGGCCTCTCGGTAACCAACAATACCACCCTAACCGCCACCTTTACCATTACTGATGGCGGCACAGATGTTGCCGCAGGTAGTGATATCCCGGTAGCCAATCTGGTGGTTGCTGATGCCGCAACCAACCCCAGCAATACCTGGACTACGGCTATCTCCCAGGGCTCAGACCCCATAGATGCCAACCGACCCAATATCACCAATGTCACCATACCCAATGTAGCAATGAAGGTGGACAGTGAGGTTACTGCCACCATTACCATTGACGATGATGGAAGCGCCGCCGGCACTACCCTGACCTCGGGAACCATCGGCGGATTTAGTTTAGGCAGCCTCTCGGTAACCGACAATACCACCCTAACCGCTACCTTTACCATTACTGATGGCGGAACAGATGTTGCCGCAGGTAGTGATATCCCAATTGCTGATTTGATTGTGGCTGATGCCGCAGACAACCTCAGCAATACCTGGACTACGGCTATCTCTCAGGGCTCAGACCTCATTGATGCCAACCTGCCAAACATCACTGCGGTCTCTATCCTTGATGAGGCAATGAAGGTTGACGATGTGGTTACCGCCACCATTACCATTGATGATGATGGAAGCGCCGTCGGCACTACCCTGACCTCGGGAACCATCGGCGGATTTAGTTTAGGCGGCCTCTCGGTAACCAACAATACCACCCTAACCGCTACCTTTACCATTACTGATGGCGGCACAGATGTTGCCGCAGGTAGCGATATCCCAATTGCTGATTTGATTGTGGCTGATGCCGCAGACAACCCCAGCAATACCTGGACTACGGCTATCTCTCAGGGCTCAGACCCCATTGATGCCAACTTGCCCGTAGTATCGACTTATGACCCTACTGTTGGCGCTACCAACGTAACAATAAATGCTGATCTGGTACTCACCTTTAGCGAGAATGTGGTAGATGATACAGGCGACATCGTTATCAAAAAATCGTCTGACGACAGCACATTTGAGACTATAGCTGTAGGGAATGCTAATGTGACGATAGTCGGCGATGTAGTAACCATCGATCCAGACAACACCTTTGAGAAACAGACCGGCTACTACGTGCAGATAGCGGCCACTTGCTTTGATGACGACCCAGCGGGTAACTCCTACGCGGGTATTGCTTCAGATGATACGACTACCTGGAACTTTACCACCACGGTAGTTGCGGGGGATGTGGTAATTAATGAACTGATGTGGATGGGCGATTCTACCGCTACCGTTGGTGCTGATTGCGAGTGGGTTGAGCTACGCAATACCACAGCCAGTGCTATCGATATCAGCGGCTGGGAGCTCTCCAAGCTCGTGGATGGAACAACAGAGTACATTTGCTGTACCATTCCCGCGAGTAGCACCATATCAGCCAATGGCTACTTCCTCATCGCTGACTTCGATAAGGATAACTCAAGCATAAATGTTACCCCAGACTATGTAGTCGGAGCAGGAGATGGAAACGATGGCGAGTTCGCTCTGGTCAATACCAAGCTTCAGATAAAGCTTTACGATGGCGACTGGGATGGCACTCCTACTCCAAACGTTATTGATACCGCAGATGATGGCCCGACCGACCTTGACGCCCCGCACGCAGGAGATATCGGCAATAGATATTCTATGGAGAGGGCGGCGACCCCCGGGGATGGAACACTAGCTGAGAATTGGGCCACTGCCTCTACCCAGAACGGCTGGGATGCTGGAGCAACAGAGAAGGGAACCCCAAGAAGGGAAAATGGCTCCTCAGAGACAACCGAGACCGTAATCTCCATCACTAATTGGAGGGAGTTATACTAGTTCGGAGTTGGGAGTTCGGAGTTCGGAGACAAAAACACCGAGTAATAAACAAACGCGAATAGACGCGAATTGTCACGAACCCCTTTTTCCTCAAAAACTTCTTTTTCTCTTCTTTTACTTTCAAATGCCCGTCCCGATATATCGGAACGGGTTTTTGCTTGCAGCAAAAAACATAAGAATTTGGAAATAATAACAATACTTGACAAGTGGAAAATTTTGTGATATATTCAAGATGTAAACAAAACAAAATTTAAGGAGGCTCAAGAATGAAGAAGAAGAGTTTTCTGGTTTTGATGGTAGTGGGGTTATTTGCTGTTTTAACAATAATATCTGCTAACGCAGCAGAGCCCTTGATGATTCAGGATTTGGAAAATATGGAAACAGATGTTCCTGCTGATAATTGGCATTACATTGCGATGTTTCCTCCTGGCGTTTCGTGGGCAAATGGTTTTGGTTATTTAGATTCTGAAGGGAAGGTATGGACTTTTATTGACAAAAATGTCTATTCAATACCTAAACAAGTTGAGATGCTACTTGGTATTGGAGAAGAAGCGAACATCCTTATTCCAGCAGGTAAGATAGTTACATTAACTTATGATGGTGGGAAAAGATTAGATGTTTATTTACCTGAATATTGGACTAGTCCTAGCACGTATTATGTATATCCAGCAATTGACGGCTCCACCTATTATGATGAAGCATTGACTCAATTGGCCCAAGCGGCACCAGATTCAGATTGGACAGTAATGTATGAAGCAAATGAACTGCCTGATGTGGCAATTCCTGCGTGGATAATGCAAGGTGATGATTCCTTATGTTCAGTGAGTGGCGGAAAAACCTTAACTGTTTATCTACCAGCATTTCCAGGAGAGTTGCTGTTGTATGTTGCCACTGATGGCTCAACCTATTATGATGAAGCATTAACTCAATTAGCACAATCTGCTAACGCAGCAGAGCCTTTGAAGATTAAGGATTTAGAGAATATGCATATTACTATCGCGAGGAGTTCAATAGAATGGGGTTGGGAATTTTCTGTTGGATTGGTTGGCCAACCGACTATTAGTCCTCTAGGGACGATAGTCGATAACGAAAATTCTTTTAAAGATGGAAATTCTGCGGAAGAGCCATACCGGGTATGGTTTATGGTCCAGTCAGTAGACGAATCCATTAATGTTCATGCAGGCGATACTCTGGAAATAACCTATGATGACGGTCAGGAATTAAAAATATATCTCCCGCGGCTAGTAGAGGATGTTAATTTATTCGTAGCAACCGATGGCTCAACCTATTATGATGAAGCATTAACTCAATTAGCACAATCTGCTAACGCAGCAGAGCCTTTGAAGATTAAGGATTTAGAGAATATGCATATTACTACACCAACAAGTTTATTTGCAGAAGGTTGGGAAGTTCTACTTGAAGACTTATCCAGTGGTAAACTTCTTGGCCTGGTGACAGACAACTCAAACGTATATGAAGATCGTCCATCTTTAAATTCTGCTGAGGCAGTCGGGATTCGTTTTAACGAAGTCGAAGGAGATATAGATAATCCAGCAGGGTATTCCGTAGAAGTAACTTATGATGGAGGAATTCTTACTACAGAAGGGACAGGAGTTACAATAGTTTCATATTATCGTGACGATTTGGTCTCTAATAGCGTAGGTAACATGGTAGAAACTCGAATGAAATATATTACAGGAACTACTGCTTGCCAGTTGACATTAAGGGCTGAACCCAAAACTACCACTCTCGTGATACTAAGTTATGAGATTGCGGTTGACGGTGGCGGAGGCAACTATATTATGGATACAACAGATACTTTCCATACCTATCGCCTTGCACTAAAAAACAATGTCGTGAAGGTTTATGTGGATGGTATCTTGCGTATCACAAGCACACCTAATGTTCAAACTGGCTATAATAGAGTCTATTTTATAACTGGTGACACTGCCGAAGCCCAATGGGACTATGTCCGATATTACACTGGAGTAGTTACTCCAATAGGCACTAATGTAACAGTCAATTTACCTGACGGGGTTAGTATGACATATGATAACGTGACCCAAGAAGGATATACCAATGTTACAATATCTGAGACAGGACCTGAGCCACCGGAAGGATTTAATTTGAAGCCGACAGAGCCAACAAAATATTACGATATAACAACGACCGCTATCTATAGTGGAAATGTTACTGTCAAGATAAACTATGAGGATGCCTGGATAGAGCCGGGTGAGGCTGAAGAGGATCTCAAGCTTATGCATTATGAGGCTCCTGATTGGATAAATGTTACTGATCCCGGATATCCAGATACTGTCAATAACATCATTCAGGGAACAGTTACTACTCTTTCACCCTTTGTCTTGGCCATGCCAATCTCTGTTCCGGCGACATTAAGAATTAAGCCTGAAACACTAAATCTCAAGAGCAAGGGTAAATGGATAACGTGCTACATCGAGCTGCCCGAAGGCTACGACGTTGCAGACATTGACGTTGACACAGTGATGCTCAATGATGCCGTCTTAGCAGAATGGGGTGAGGTTCAGGACGCAATGCTCATGGTTAAGTTCGACCGCTCAGAAGTGCAGGCTATCCTCGAACCAAGTGAGGAAGTTGAGATAACAGTAACTGGTGAACTCTATGATGATACACCATTTGAAGGAAGCGATACCATCAAGGTGATAGATAAGGGCAAGAAGTAAGGCTAAGAGTCTCTGGCGAATCTTAGAAAACCTTATCTTCAGCAGAGATAAGTCCTAGTTAGCCATTGAGTAGAGAGCCGAGCCTATAGGGAGCAGAAGGTAGCAGGGAAAGATTCTGTTTGCCTTCTGCTTTTTATTTGTCTTGGATCAGAAACTGTGGTAAAAAATTAGTTTGAGGTTCGAATCCTGCCATTTTTGATTAACCTCCCAATTAATATCGGGAGGTTTTCTCTTTTATTTTCAAGATACTATCGCACTTTTGATAACATAAGTAGTGTCAATGTTGCCGGAACAGTCTATGAATTCCCTCCCAAGAGACCACTTGCCGGAGCCTTGATTCAACTATTCCAGAATGGCGACCTAAAGTATGAGACATCAAGTGATGCCAGTGGATATTATCACTTTGACAATATTACTCCTGGCATGTATCTCAGGATAGCGAGCAAAGAAAGCTACCGAACCTCAGAGAGAAGAAGAAACTATCGGCCCGGCCAAGATTATCCTAACGAAAATATCATGTTACTTAAAAAGCCTGGACGACCAGCAAAGAAACCTTAAAAGATCACCATCACTAACTGGAGGGAGTTGTACTAACAAGTAACATTAAACATTGAGCATTGAACAATTAAAAACCTCTACTTAATTACTTCATTTCCTATTTTTATATTTTTCTTCTTCTGTTTTCAAGTGCCCGTCCCGATATATCGGAACGGGTTTTTGCTTGCAGCAAAAAACATAAGAATTTGGAAATAGCAAAGTTAAGAAAGATTTTTGAAGAAGGAGGCAGACGGAAACTCTTCAGCGACTTTTTAGAGACCCTAAGAAATATGAAGCGAAAAGTAGTGATTTCAAAAATTACTTGACTTTTTATTCTAAATTCAGTATAATGAACACAAGTTATAGTAGAATGAATTTAAAGAAAGGAGGCTAATGACGATGCTCTCAAAAAAGAGGCTATATAATCAAGTTCCACTTTGCATCCTTTCCTTGCTGACTAAGAACCCAAATACCCCCAGGTATCAGCGAGAAATTTCTCAAAAGGCAAAAGTGAGCATTGGGGCGACTAATCAGGTCTTAAAAGAATTTCGCCAAGCAGGCCTGGTTACTCGGGAAAGAAGGGGGAGAATGTACTTCTATCTGCCTGATATGGATAATCCGCTGATCAGACACTTCAAGATATTTGAAAATATCCTGGAACTGGAGGGCTTGATTAGAAAATTAAGAGCCATGTGCAGCAAGATTATCCTCTTTGGTAGCTGTGCCACAGGGAAGAATACCCCGGAAAGCGACATCGACCTTTTTCTGCAGACTGAGGATCCAAAAAGGGTAAGGAAATTGTTGAACTCACAAAAAGCTTTGGCAGAAAGGATTAAGCCAGTCATTGTTAATAGCTTAGAATTTATCTCTTTGAAGAAGAAAGATAAAACTTTTTATGGGCAGATTAAAGAGGGAATAATCCTCTGGGAAAAGAAGGAATGAACTACGAATTCCAAAAATTTCTTGCCAAGAAAAAAATAATACCCTTCAGGGCAGGAAAGAGATTATACCTTAAAGAATTAAAAACTGCTGGTGAAGATTTTAAGAGCGCTCAGAATAGTCTGGCTGAAGGGAATTTTAAATGGGCCACCATTCAATTTTACTATGCCATGTTCCACGCTGTCCGGGCGCTTATTTACTCAAAGGGCTATCGGGAGAAGAGCCACTATGCATTAAAGGTGGCTTTTGAAGCTCTATTTATAGATCAAGGGATGATAGAGCGGGAGCTATTGGATAGTTTTGTAACCGCTATGGGGCTGCGAGAATCCGCTGATTATAAATCTAACTTCTCCAAAGAAGGCGCTCAAGAGGTCTTTGAAAATGCCCGAAGACTAATAAAGAGAGCAGAAAATATTTTAAAACAGAAAAGTAACGAAAGTTAAGATCACCATCACCAATTGGAGAGAGTTGTACTAATACACGGAGCACCACTGATATTGACACGGAAAACCACGGATAACGACACAGAGGACCACGGATGGGGTTGTTGTATGAGAAGTTGAGTTATGAGGTGCGTGGTTGCGCCATTGAGGTTAGAAAAAATTATGGGCCAGGACATAAGGAAAGCCTTTATCAAAATGCTTATGCAGAAGAACTTAAGTTTAGGGACATGCCTTTCATGAAGGAAGAATCTATCAGAATATACTCTCCCAAGACTGGTAAAGTAATCGGTTCTTATCGTCCAGATTTCATTATAGATAACAAAATTATTGTGGAGTTAAAAGCCTTGGACAAAGTTCCCCAGAAAATGATTGACCAACTATATGATTACCTAAGGAATAGTGAATACGAATTAGGCTTCTTTATTAACTTTGGCAGTAACAAACTCTACATTAAAAGGATTATTTACAGTAACGACCAAAAACCCTGGGCCAAACGACTCAGCGGGAAACACTGAAGACCACGGATATTGACGCGGAAAACCACGGATAACAACCTCTCCGCTTAATGCCTTTTCTTTTTTTATTTTCTCTTCTTTTGCTTTCAAGTTCTTAAGAATTTGGAAATACTAAAAACAGGGTATAAAAAGGGAAGGGGAAAAGAGAGGTCAAAGAGTCAAGAGGTCAAAGGGTCGGATGGTTGGATAGTTTGATAGTTATATAGTCGTATGGTCTTATAGTCGGATGATCAAATAGTTTATAAACACCTTTAATCTTCTTTTTTCTCCCCCTCAGTTTTTTTATTCTTTTATTTTTTTTCTTTCCATTTTCGAATTCTCAATAATTTGAAAAAAAGACTTGACAAACACTTTTTTGCCTGTTATACTGTTTATGGGTTCGAATTCTCAATAATTTGAGAACATAGAAAGTCATCTTAAAGCAGGAGGAATAGATGAAGGATTTGAGACAGTCGGAGAAGGTCTTTAAGGCCCTGGGGTCTAAGACAAGACTTAAACTATTGAGGCTTCTCTGGCAGGAGGGGGAGTTACCGGTGACCCTCATTGCCCGGAGATCGGGGATGACCATTGCCCGGGTCTCGCGCAACTTAGGGATCCTGGAGAACGTGGGACTGGTGAAGACCAAGGAGACCAGGACCTGGGTCTTCTACTCCATTAATACCAATCCCTCCCGGCCCTGGCATGGGCTTCTCTTGAAACTTTTAAAAGAAGGCCTGAAGTAATCTTTGAGCATAAGGCCTGTATTCATATATTAACTATGAGACTAAAACAAGAAATAGCAAAGATTAGTTTAATCTCCCTAGTAATCATCGCCATATTATCTGTAATTGGAGCGGTTACCTTGCTTATCACTTCTGCTAAAGCCCAGACCTCTTACTATGGAAATCAATATCGGGTTATCTCTGGCTATGGCGCTGGTGACTCAGAAGCGGGGGACATCATAGATGCGGGTGATAAGTGCTCTATGCGCTTTACTGCCCAAAATACTGAGACGGCAGTAACCAAGGTTGGGGTTCGCGTTGACGAAACGGCCACAGCTACCTTCCGCTTTGGATTGCAGGGGAGTAATCCGGAGACGGGCAATCCCTCTGGCACCTGGCTGGGAGATAATTACCAGGCATACGGGGACGTTGCCCCCGACGCACCGGGGATACTGGAAATAACCTTAAACGAGTCTGCCTCCCTAACCGCAGGCACGGTCTATCATCTCGTTGCGGAGCCCGCAGGCGATCCCGGTGCTGAGCATCTCACTCTTGGCTGCGTTAATCCCTCTAACCAATTATATCCTTACGATTCCAGTTCTGATACCAATGCTAATACCCTGGATTATAACATTAGCCATACCGATGCCTGGACCGTTCGAGAAAGGTCACCCTTCTACTTGTTATTCAATGCCAGCGGCTTTTACGAAGGGAATCCTTACTATACCTTTGCTAGTGATGATGTCTTTGGGACCGAATACTGTGGTGAGAGGTTCACGGTGAGCGGAGGGAATAAGCATATAACTACTATCGGTACTGTGGTAAGGCAGTATGATACAGATGAGCCGGCTGACAGCCTCTACTATCACCTATATGATGTTACTACTGAGACTATTTTTATAGTAAGCGGAACCCTCTGTACTGGTGCCGATATCGAACCGGACACTACTTATGTCTGGCAAGATGCTACTCTGGGAGCTACACAAACCCTTACTGATGGGAATACCTACAGCCTCTATTTTACCTCACCAGACTCTGTTATCGGTGCCAATTACGAGATAGATCAGGTAAAGGGCTATGCTGGCGGTACGAAGACGCAATCTTATGGCGGGGCAACGAATGCCTATTACATCTACACTACTGATGGCTCCCCTTGGGACCTGTATGACTATCATGATATCCCCTTCCGGTTTACGTTGGGTGAGGGAGTGGTAAAAATAATCATCAGAAAGTGGAGAGAACTTTATCATTAGATGGAGAAAAGATGACCGGGATTGATGATTTTTTAAAGAGATTGAATATTGAAAAGATGCTCTCCCGATTTAAAAAGAAGGAGGAGTTCTTTGGCCTGGATATCGGGACGAAGAGCGTGAAAATCGTCCAGTTGAAGGCGAGCAAGCTTCTTTCCCTTGGTCTGGAGGAGATTCCTTCTCCCGGACCGACAGAGAAAGCAATAATAATTAAAGCAATAAGGAAGATTGTTAATGAGAGTAAGATAAAAACGAATAAAGTGGTGGCTTCTGTCTCTGGGCCGAGTATCAATGTAAGATATCTAAAGATGCCCAAGATGCCGGAAGAGGAGTTATCTGAGGCCATAAAGTGGGAGGCCAAGAAGTATATTACCATGGATCCTAAAGAGGCCATCATAGACCATCTGGTTTTGGGAGAGGTGACGGAGGAGGGGGTGAAGAAGGCAGAGGTGGTGGTGGCTGCTGCTCCCCGGAGCCTGGTTCAAGATAAGATCTCCCTCATTCAGGGGGCAGGACTTGTCCCTCTGGCCGTGGATGTTGCCCCCTTTGCCCTTTGGCGGAGTATGAAGATAAAGGAAGAAGAAACCGTCTCCCTTATTGACATTGGAGCGGCAATCAGCGACATTAATATTGTGGAGAGAAAGATATTGCACTTCTCCCGGGATATCTCTTTAGCCGGGAATGATCTTACTTCTGTTATCTCCAAGGAGATGAACCTGGACTTCAATCAGGCGGAGAGGATGAAGAAGGAGGAGGGCTTGAGCCTGGAAGAGGAGACTCCGGCAACCAAGGCCATGAGAGGGCCCTTAGAAAGATTGGTAGTGGAGATTGAACGCTCCTTCCACTACTTTCTAGCCCAGGTCCCGGGAAGGAAAATAGATAGGGTCATCCTCTCCGGAGGGAGCGCAAGATTGAAGGGAATAGATAACTATTTGAATAGTAGCCTGGGAGTGCCGGTTGAGATTGGTAATCCCTTAGCTGAGATTGAATTCGATGAAGCGGCCTTTGACCGGAGACATATAGAGAGTATCGCCCCAAGGATGGCGGTAGCTTTTGGCTTAGCAAGAAGAGAGGAGTAAGAGATGAGGGGAGTGAACCTTCTACCCCCAGAGATAGCGAAAAGAAAGAAGCTCACCCAGAAGAGACAGGCGGCCATTCTTCTGGGGGGGACAATAGTTGCCGTTATATTTATTAGTTACCTTGGCTTCTTCATTAGTGTCCAGAGTTATCAGAAGAGTATAAAGGAGAAGGAGAGGCTCTTAGTAGAGCAGGGAAGTAAGTGGAAGGAGCTCCAGGCAGCCATGGCCCGGGTAGAGAGGATAGAGAAGGATACTAAGGCACTTGAGGAGAGAATCAGGACAGTGCAGGAACTAACGGGAGGGGAGCTCTACTACTGGGAGATTTTGAGGGAACTGGGCCATATCATCCCGGAGAAGGTCTGGCTCTGGGAGCTCATCCTAAATCCCCAGACCAGGAGGCTCTCCCTGAAAGGCTCTGCTTCCTCTGATGCTTTGATTGCCCGTTTCTTAGCCGCCCTGGAGACTTCTCCCTATTTTCGGGAGGTGGAGCTCAAAGAGACCACAAAGAATGAGAGTGGAGATTACAAGGACTTTGCGCTTACCTGCATCCCCCAGGGAAAGGAGAGGAAGTAATGGCCTTAATCAATCTCTCTAAAATTCCTAAACAGCAGAGGATTATCTTAGCTGTGGTAGTAGGCATTATCCTTATTGTCGTAATCAATAATCTTTTCTTCCGGCCCATCACTTCCAAGAGGAAGGGGCTGAGCATAAAGTATCAGAGCCTGGAGACTGAGTTAAAGAGAAAAGAGTTTGAACTAAAAGAGGCCCGGGCAAAGACAGAGACAGAAAGGATTGCTAAGTTAGAGGAGAAATATCGCCATACCCAGAAGAGACTGGAATACTTAAAGGGCAGGCTTCCTAAAGAGAGGCAGATTCCGGCCCTCCTCTCCCAGATCGCCTCCCAGACGGGTTTGGAATACAACCTGATAAAGATGCTCCCAGAAGAGAGCCGGCTGGTCTATAAGGAGATCCCCATCCAGGTCCAGATTAAGGGAAGATATCAGGACCTCGGTAAATACCTAAAGGGGCTGGAGGAATCGACGAGGCTCATAAAGATCAAGAGTCTCAGTATCAAGACCGACCCCAAGGCTCCTCTCAAGCTGGATGTGGTGCTTGAGATCGCTACTTACATTGTGAAGTGAGGAAGTGCGATGGCTAAGAAAAGAATAATCCTTTTGGGCTGCTTATTATTAGCCCTTGTCTTGGTAGCCTTTATCTTAAGGAAGTCCCTGCGCCAGAGAGCGAGAGTGGCTCCGGTTTCCGAGACTCCTTCTGTAGTTGAAGAGAAAAAGGCTCCTCCGGCAACAGAAGAGGCTTTTGTTCCCTTAGAGATTAAAAGGGTGAAGGGTCCGGTATCCTGGGGGAGGGATCCCTTTCTCTCTCCTCTGGTAAAAGAGGTTCCTAAAGAAGGAGTCCCAAAGGTGGGAGTCTTAATCCTCACCGGTATCGTACGGGATGAGGAAGGGGTTCAAGCAATCATCGGAGATTATATTGTTAACGTAGGGGATATCATAAACGGCAAAAAAGTGATAAGCATTAAGAAAAATAAAGTAGTCTTAATGAAAGGGAAAGAGAAAGAAATTCTGAAATTAGAGGAGGAGTGAGATGCTTAAAAGATTAATAGGCCTAACCCTAATCGGGATATTTCTTGGGACCATAGTATCTGCTCAGAAGGCGGACTTTAAGGTGAGTAAAATTGAGGTAAAGGAGATGAAGGATAGTGTCCAGGTATTCATCATCTCAGATGGGCCAGTGAAGTACAAATCCTTCTCTCTAGACAATCCCCCCAGGATTCGTCTCTTCCTGCCCGACGCCCTTCTCACCTGGAAGGAGAAGGAGCTGGTCATTAAGAGGGGGCTGGTTGAGAAGGTGGAGGCCTTGCAGTATAGTACCAAGCCCAATATCATCCAGATAGAAATCTATCTTGCCTATCAGACGGCCTTTGAACTAAGACCCGATGAGAGACTTCTCACCCTTGAGATCGCCAAGGAGGTACCTCCTACTCCCAAGGCGATAAAAGAAGAGGCCAAGAGGCGCTATGGGATAGGGAAGAGACATTATAAAAGAGAGGAATTCAAAGAAGCCATAGTAGAGTTTCGAGAGGCCTTAAAATTGAATCCCAAGCTTTCCCGGGCGAAGAACTATATCCAGAAGGCAGAACTGGCCATCAAGGAGAGGGAGAAGGAGGAGAAGGAGAGAATAGAGGCCCTCAAGCAGAAGAAGATCAAGGAAGAAGAGAAGAAGCGTCAGGCGGCGAGGAAAGAGGCCATTGAGAAGCATTATGCCCAAGGATTAGGTTACTATAAAGAGGGGAAACTCATAGAGGCCATTGAGGAGTGGAATAAGGTTTTAGCCTTAGAGCCAGAGCATAAAGCAGCCCAAGGAATCGCTAAGGCAGAAAAGGAATTAGAAGAAATCATTGAAGAGAGGAAGATAGAGAGAGAGGAGGCAGAAAGGGCCAAGAAAAGGCAGGAGGAGTTAGCTAAAGAGAGAAGGGGGGCAGAGGAGAAAAGGAGACTGACCAAGGAGAGGAAAGAGAAGATAATAGCATACTATGACCAAGGAAAAAGCCATTACTGGAAGGGAGAATTCGAAAAGGGCCGGGCGAATTTCCAGAAAGTACTTGCCCTGGACCCGGAGCATAAAGGGGCAGAGAGATATCTTACTAAGTGCCAGAAGAAGATAGAGAGACTGAAAGAAGGAGAGGCCCAGAAAAAGATAGAGGCTTATTACCAGAGAGGAGAGAAGTACTATAGAGAGGGTAGCTACTTAGAAGCCATAGATGAGTTCAAAAAGACCCTATCCTTGAATCCAGAACATGTTGGGGCCCAGAAATACCTGGTTAGATCCCAGGCGAGATTGAAAGAGAGCAGGGAAGAAGAGGCGAAGAAGAGGGCAGAGGAGAGGGCAAGAGAAATCGCAGTAAAGGAGAAGATTGCCTATGAGGTGGAGGATATCCAGGTTACAGGAATCCCCGATAAGACGAGGATAGTCATCCTCACTGATAAGGAGGGAGCGAAGTATTCTCCCTTCAGCCTCACCGGACCACCGAGATTGGTAATCGACATTCCCAATGCCACCCTCACCTGGGAGAAGAAAGAAATTGGGGTGGAGAGAAGCATAGTGAAGAAAGTGAGGGCCGGTCAGTTCTCGAAAGAGCCAAAAATAACCAGGGTAGTTTTGGATCTTAAAGAAGAAGTGAAGTATGTCTTGAGAAGTGAGAAGAATAGAATCATCTTAGAGGTAGAGAATCCTTTCTATGCGGTAGGGATTACTGATGTCTCTTTGAAGAAACTACCAGAAAAGACAAGAATAACCATTACCACGGAGGAGCCGGTGAAGCATTCGGCCTTCAACCTCCTGGAACCACCGGTAGTAGTCATCGATATGTATGAGGCGGCTATGGCCTGGCCCCAGAAGTTTATTAAGATTGTTGAGAAGGATATCGTAAAGGAGGTGAGGTCTGGTCAGTTTGAAGAGAACATCGCCCGGGTAGTAATTGATTTAAGGGAGATGACCACCTATCGGGTCTCAAGCATTAGGAATAAGATCGTGGTCGATATCCAGCGCCCGGCCATCCCAGCGGTTCCCAAACCCCCGGTGAGGGAAGAAAAACTTTTATCCATGGACTTTAAGGATGCCGACATCCATAATGTCCTGCGCATCATCGGCCAGAGGGCAGGTCTGAACATCATCGCCGGCCCGGAACTAACGGGAACCGTGACCATCTCCTTTAAAGGAGTGACGGCAGAGGATGCCCTGGATGCTATCCTGAGGGTGCGGGGGTTCGGCTATGAAAGGAAAAAGGATATCATCCGGGTGATGAGATTGGCCAAGGAGATACCAGAGATTGAGACCACTACTAAGATCTTTGAACTGAACTATGCCGAAGCACCGATGATCAAGACCATGCTCACAGAGAGTAAGATGCTCTCTACGGCGGGAAGGCTCATCGTCGATGTTCGATCCAATACCCTGATGGTCATCGACACCCCAGTTAAGATCGAAGAAATTGGCAGTATGATTGCCGAGTTAGATAAAAGGCCCCTACAGGTGGCCATTGAATCCAAGATCATAGAGATCCGCCTATCGACTATGGAAAAGCTGGGCGTTGATTGGACCTGGGTGAAGAAAACAGCGGAGCAGATGAGTAAGGGTAGCGATATTGACTTAGGATTTAGCGATGCCATAGGATATTTTAAGTATGGCGCTTTGGGTAAGAGCGATTTTGCCGCAGTACTTGAGGCTCTGGCGGACAGGACAGATACCCAGATCCTATCCAATCCTAAGATTACCACCCTGGATCATGAGTCAGCAGAGATTAAGGTCCAGACAAAGGTTCCCTATTACGAGACTACGGATGTCGTTACCGAAGCCGGGGTTACCAGATATGAAAGGAACTGGAAGGAGAAGGATGTGGGAGTATCCCTCACCGTTACCCCCCATATCGGGAAGGATGACTACATCATCATGGATGTTAAACCAGTAATCAGCGTCCTCCAGGAAATGACTCCAGGTGATAACCCCTATCCCGTCATTATGACCCGGGAGACCACCTCCAGCGTCATGGTCAAGGATGGGGATACCCTGGTCATCGGGGGATTGATAAAGGATGAGGAGACGACTACTCGCTCCGGGGTTCCGGGACTGATGAAGGTCCCGGTAATAAAGTACCTCTTCTCTAGGAAGATACATAAGATAACAAAGAGCGAACTCATCATCTTCGTCACGCCCCGTATTGTCAGGGTTAAAGAGGAGAAACCAAAAGAGAAGGAAGTGGGGCTCCTTCCCTAAAGTAAATACTAAATCCGAAATACTAAATACTAAACAAGCACGAATGTTCGAAATCCGAATGACCAAAAAATAGTAAATCAGAAGATCAGGATATCAGTAGGAAGGGTATCAGAACATCAGAGTATCAGGCAAAAATCATTCCTGGTATCCTGGTATGCTGATATGCTACTAACTGATTTGCTGGTACCCTGATATACTTTTCCTATTTGAATTTAGGATTTTGCCGATTTTAAGGAAGAGATGACAAAGAGAAGAATAATCGTCGTTATTTTTTTTCTATTTGCTTTAGTAGCAGGTGGCTTGGTTCTTACTAAGAAAAGCCCGGTAGAGAAGCGACTAAAGAGAAAGGAAGGACTCTTTCTTCTTTTACTTACTTTAGAGAGGAAAGAAGAGCCGAAGAGCCTAAGGAATATCCTGCTCATTAGTTATCAGCCGAAGACCAAGAGGCTCTCCTTGGCAGCCATACCCCCCAAAACCCTCATCTCAGATAAAAAAACATTGAAAAGTCTCTATCGTCAGAACCTTCAACGAAATAATTTCCATAAGGGTTGTCTATCTCTTAAAAGTGCGATAGAAGAGTTTTTAAACTTAGAGATTCCCTTCTATCTGGTCTTCGATGAGGGAGAATTCATTAAGGTAGTTGACCTCTTGGGGGGGATCGAGGTAGAGGTCAATCAGCTCATCCCTTACGGGGAGAGCTTTCTGGAAAAAGGAGGAAGGTTGAGCGGGGAAGAGTCCCTGGCCTACCTGGAGTTTGAGGAGCCCCGCTTTGGAGAGTTCGGCAAATTCTCCCGCTGGCAGAGATTCATCTGGGCCCTCATCCAAAGATTTGGAAACTTTCCCCCAGACCCTAAATTGGTAAAAGAACTCCTCAAGACTTCCCTTCTTACTAACCTTCAGGTAAAGGATATCCTGGCCTTGGCTCAGGAAGCAGAGAATATAAAAGAGACCGGAATAGAGGTAGAAAAGATCCCGGGCAAGACCATCTATAAAGACTGGATGAGCTACTGGCAGGTGGATACTTTAGCCACCTCTCAATTATTTAGAGAACTCAGTAGAGAACTAGGAGAGAGAAAAGCGATCATTCGGGTTGAAGTCCTGAATGGCTGTGGGAGAGGGGGGATCGCCTTCCAAGTGGCACAAGACTTAAGGAAAGAAGGGCTGGATGTGGTAAACATTGGAAATGCCCGGAACTTTAAGTATAGAAAGACGCTCATCCTGAATAGAAGCGGGAAGAAGGGATTGGCCAAAAGGATATCTGAGGCAATAGGCTGCGGCCAGCCTCAAGATAGGATAGAGAAGAAGGCCCTGGTCGATGTCACAATCATCATCGGTCGGGATTATCTGAGAAAAGAATAATGGCCATTGAGAAGAAGAGAATCACCCAATTAAGGAAGATTATTAGAGAGAAAAAGATTTATACCCTCTTCCAACCCATTGTCTCTTTAAAGAATCAGAAGCTTTTGGGGTATGAAGCCTTGAGTCGGGGGCCAGCAGGCATGGCCCTGGAGAAACCAGCTCTCCTCTTTGAGATAGCGAATGCCAATAATCTGACTTTAAAATTAGAAAATCTCTGTCACAGACAGGCCATCAAGAGTGCTCAAAGACTTTCTAAAGGACTGAAACTCTTTCTCAATATTGAGGCTCTAGTATTGGATAGTCGCCTATATCAGAAAATGAATTATCTCCAAGAATCAACCTTGGGGCCAGAAGATATTGTTCTTGAGATCACAGAGAGAAGGGTTATAAAGGATGTTAAAAATTTCAGGCAAAACATGGGTTTCTTTTGCAGGAAGGGCTTTCATTTTGCTCTGGATGATACCGGAACGGGCTACAATAGTATAAAGGTTCTTTGGGAATTGAAACCAGAGTACCTTAAATTACCTACCTTTTTAATTCGGGATATAGATCGGGATCCTCTGAAAGAGGGGTTTATTAAAATTTTGATGGACTGCGCAAAGAAAGCCAAGGCAAAAACAATCGCTGAGGCAGTAGAGAAAAGGGCAGAGTTTAAGGTTCTGCGTAGGCTGGGAGTAGATTATGCTCAAGGGTATCTCTTTGCCCGTCCCGGAAAGCCCTTTCCCAAGCCCAGGAAAATCCGGTAATGGAGATCAAGGAAGAAATAAGGAGATCGATTGAGAGGGCGCTGAAGAAAATAAAAGTGAAGAAGTATCCGGAGATTCTTCTGGAGAGGCCGCAGGAGAGAGAGCATGGGGACTTCTCCACAAATATTGCCTTCTTTCTGGCTAAGGAGTTAAGGAAAACACCTCAGGAGATTGCTAAAAGATTGGCAGAAGATATCAGACCAGATCCTGAGATAATAGAGAAAGTCGAAGAGACCAAGGGATTCATCAATTTTTTTTTGACTGAAGAATCGCTCTTTAAAAATTTAATCCAGATCCTAAAGAGAGAAAAAGATTATGGCAGAAGCGAGCTGGGGAAGGGTGAGAGAATCCAGATTGAGATGGTGAGCGTTAATCCCACCGGCCCCTTACATGTCGGCCATGGTCGGGGGGCAGCCTTCGCTGATACCTTAGCCAATATCCTGGAGGCTGTGGGTTACCAGGTGGAACGAGAGTACTACATAAATGATATCGGTACCCAGATGGAGAACCTAGGCAAATCCCTGAGGGCCAGGTATCTGGAACTCCTAGGCGAAGAGGTAGAATTCCCAGAGTATGGATATCAGGGAGAGTATCTGGTTAAAATCGCCCGCAGATTGAAAGATAGAGAGGGCAACAAGCATCGAAAAGAGAAGATAGAATTCTTCACCCAGTATGCCCACTCAGATATCATAGAAGGAATTAAGAGGGCCCTAAAGGATTTTGGAATAGGAATAGACTCCTGGAAGAAGGAATCCGACCTCCGTAAGAAAGGAAAGGTCGAAGAGAGCCTCAAGAACCTGAAGAAAAAAGGCTATCTCTATGAAAAGGAAGGGGCCCTATGGTTCAGGTCCTCCCAGCTTGGAGATGAGAAGGATAGGGTAATAAAAAAGAAGGACGGCTCCCTTACTTATCTGGCATCAGATATCGCCTATCATGAGGATAAGTTTAAGAGAGGATTCGATCATCTCATAAATATCTGGGGTGCTGACCATCATGGGTATGTGGAGCGCCTCCGGGCAGCAATGAGCGCTTTAGGTCATCCTAAAGAGAGCTTGGACATCATCCTCTATCAACTGGTCAAACTCTCCCGCTCGGGAAGGCCGGTTGCCATGTCAACCAGAAAGGGAGAGTTCATCACTTTAAGAGAGGTAATGGATGAGGTAGGGAGAGACGTTCTGCGCTTCTTTTTCTGTATGCGTTCCTCCTATTCCCATCTGGACTTTGACTTAGAACTGGCCAAGAAAGAATCCCCAGAGAACCCGGTCTACTATGTGGAATATGCCCATGCTCGGATCTCCAGTATCTTTAAAAAGGCAAAAGAAAGAAAGAGAAAAAGGAGGAAAATCCAAAAGATAGATTTAAAATTGCTCCATACCCCAGAAGAGAAGAATATCCTAAGACTCTTAATTCTCTTTCCAGATATTGTTGCTTCTTGTGTCCAGAATTATCAGGTTCACAGTATCCCGAATTATCTCAGGGAACTGGCCAGCGAGTTCCACACTTTCTATAATAGGCATCGGGTTCTGAGTGAGGATGAAGGACTGACTCAGGCGAGGCTTGCCTTGGTGGAAGGGGTGGGGATTGTCTTGCGCAATGGATTGAGACTCTTGGGGATCGCAGCGCCAGAAAAAATGTAGACTAATCCGCACTAATCCGTAAACGGATTACAGGAGGTTGGTATGAAGATACGTTGGTTTGGTCAGGCCTGTTTTCTCATTAAATCAGAGAAGGGAATGAGGATAGTCACTGATCCTTTTGATCCCTCTCTGGGATATAAGATTCCTCCCTTAGAGGCAGATATGGCTACCGTGAGCCATGAACACTACGACCATAACGCTACGAACCAGGTAAAAGGAAATCCAGAGATAATAAGAGGAGTAGGCGAGAAGAAGATAAAGGACATCGTGATAAAGGGAGTAAGTACCTTTCACGATAAGGCCCAAGGGAGAGACAGGGGAGGAAATACCGTCTTCTCCTTTAAATTAGATGGAATGAAGATCATTCACCTGGGAGACCTAGGCCACATACTGACCCAGGAACAGATTAGGGCCATAGGAGAGGTGGATATCCTCCTTATTCCCGTGGGAGGAACCTTCACTATCGATGCCCAGGAAGCGAGTGAGGTGGTTGGACAGTTGAAACCAAAGATTACCATTCCCATGCACTATAAGACCCCGGCCATTACTCTTCCCATAGAAGGGGTGGAAGGATTCCTTTCTGGTAAGAAAAATATAGAGAGGACGAAAGAATTAGAGGTCAGAAAAGAAGAACTGCCGAAGGAAGAAAAGATTATCGTTCTGGAGTATGAGGCATGAAGAATTTTCTATTCACTACTCTGGGTGTGGTTATCGTCGCTTCCCTGATTTTTCTCTTAGGTTATCTTGTGGGAAGGGGATATGACCTTAAGGAGGAACCCGTAATTAGGAAGGTAGAGAAAAAGGAAGTAGTCTCTCCCCCCCGAGTTACTCCTGAGATTCCTTCCCTGAAAAAAGACCTTCCCTATACGGTTCAGGTCGCTTCTTCTCAGAGCGAAGAGAAGGCTTTAGCATTGGTCAATAGATTAAAGGCCAAGGATTATCCCGCTTATATTGAAGAAGTAGAACTAAAGGAGAAGAAATGGTATCGGGTGAGGGTAGGTTCCTTTCCGCACAAAGAAGATGCTTTAAAATTAGTAACCAGGCTAAAAGAAGAGGGTCTGAAGGATGCTATGGTCTGGAAAAGAGAGAAAGGAAAATGAGAAGGATTAATATTGGACTGATTGGCTTCGGCACAGTGGGAAGTTCCGTGGTAAAAACTCTTAAAGAGAGAAGAGAACTCATCAAAAGGAAGTTAGGCGCTGAATTAATCATCAAGAGGATTGCAGATAAGGATATCTCTACCCCAAGGAAAGTAAAAGTGCCTGCCAAAATATTAACCAGGAGAATAGATGATGTCCTGAATGATCCGAAAATAGATATAGTCATTGAATTGATCGGTGACTCTCCCGTAGCGGAGAGAGTCATTCTGGGAGCGATCAAAAAGGGCAAGCCAGTAGTAACAGCGAATAAGGCCCTCTTGGCAAAGAAGGGAAGGAGAATCTTTAAGGAGGCAGAAAGGAAGGGAGTGGGGGTCTATTTTGAAGCGAGCGTAGGGGGTGGTATCCCAATCATCAAGGCCTTAAGAGAAGGTCTGGCAGCAAACAGCATCTCTTCCATCTTCGGTATTATCAATGGCACCGCAAACTACATTCTCTCTGGAATGAGCCAATATGGATCGAGCTTCCAGGAGGCCCTGAGGGACGCCCGGGCCAAGGGCTATGCAGAAAGGGATCCCTCTTTAGATGTAGAGGGGATAGACTCTGCCCATAAATTGACCATTCTCTCTACTTTAGCCTTCGGGGGCTTTGTAGATCTAAAAGATATCTGTACTGAAGGAATTACGAAGATCACTTCTCAAGATATTCAGTATGCCAGGGAGTTCGGCTATGTTGTGAAGCTACTGGCCATTGCCAAGGAGAGCAACGGTTCTTTAGAGGCCAGGGTTCACCCCACCATGATCCCCCAGGAGCATCTCCTGGCAGCGGTGGATGGCGCCTACAATGCCATCTATGTGAAAGGAGACCTCATAGGAAGGAGTATGTTCTATGGGAGGGGAGCAGGGGGATTTCCCGCAGCGAGTGCTGTAGTAGCGGACATCATGGATCTGGTCAAGTCAGGCGGCCAATTCCTATCCTCTAACTTCAGCAAGGGGCCTTTGAAGATTAAGGATATGGGTGAGGTAGAGATGAGATATTACATTAGATTTACCACCGTTGATCGGCCTGGTGTTCTGGCCTCTATCTCCGGGATACTGGCAAGACATAAAATTTCTATTGCCAGTGTCATCCAGAAGGAGAGAAGGGAAAGAGGTAAAGTACCCATCGTTATGATGACTCATGAGGCCAAAGAGTCCTCAGTCCAGAAGGCCTTAAGAGAGATCGATAGATTGAAGGTAGTAAGAGCGAAATCTCGTCTTATCCGGGTGGAAGGGGAGCTTTAAGTGGGAGTGATTGAAAGATATAGAGATTATCTGCCAATAACAGAGAAGACCCCCGTTATTACCTTAGATGAAGGGAATACTCCTTTAGTTAAGGCTCAGAGTTTAAGCAAATCTTTAGGATTGGAAGTCTATCTTAAGTATGAGGGGGTAAACCCCACGGGCTCCTTTAAGGATCGGGGGATGACGGTCGCTGTTTCTAAAGCAAAGGAGGAAGGAGCAAAGGCGGTGATGTGCGCTTCAACAGGGAATACCGCGGCCTCTGCTGCTTCCTATGCTTCTCGAGCGAACTTGGACTGCATTGTCTTGATTCCCAAAGGAGCCATCGCCCTAGGCAAGCTTGCCCAGGCCCTGATACATGGGGCAAGGGTGATTGCTATAGAAGGAAACTTCGATCAGGCCCTGAAACTTGCCCGGGAGATAACAGAGAAGTACCCCATAAAACTGGTCAACTCCATAAACCCCTACCGCATAGAAGGACAGAAGACAGCGGCCTTTGAGATCTGTGATGGGTTAGGGAAGGTGCCAGACTATCAGGCGATACCGGTAGGTAACGCAGGGAATATCACCGCTTACTGGAAAGGATATAGGGAGTATAAAAAAAGGGGGAAGACCAAATCTCTACCGAAGATGCTTGGCTTTCAGGCAGCGGGAGCGGCTCCTATTGTTGAGGGAAAAGTGGTTGAGAAACCAGAGACCATTGCTACGGCAATAAGGATCGGTAACCCTGCCTCCTGGAAGAAGGCAGAGGAAGCCAGGGATGAATCAGGGGGGCTGATAGATAAGGTAACGGATGAAGAAATCCTTGACGCCTACAAGCTAATCGCTTCTCAAGAGGGGATATTTGTGGAGCCAGCCTCTGCCGCTTCAGTGGCTGGCCTACTTAAGCTTCATAAACAAGGGTACTTTAGTAGTCCAAAGTCCAAAGTCTCCATCCTCCGAAGCAGAGCTTCTGCGGAGGACGGGCAAGGTCTAAAGTCGACGGTAGTATGCATCTTGACTGGCCATGGCCTGAAGGATCCGGATAGGGCCATTGCCCAAGCAAAGAAGCCGAAGGTCCTTCCTCCAACTTTAGAAGCGGTAGTTAAAGAGTTAGGATACTAGAATGGTTCGAGTTAGGGTGCCGGCAACTACAGCAAATTTAGGGCCGGGTTATGATGTCTTAGGCCTTGCTCTAAAACTATATAATACTGTGGAGATGGAAAAGAGTGATAGGCTCTCCATCGAGATTGAAGGAGAAGGAGCGGATTCTCTGCCCAAGGATGAATCGAATATTGTCTACCAGGCAGCCCAGCTTGCTCTGCAAGAGTTACGAGTTACGAATTACGAATTACGAGTTAAATTAGTTAACAATATTCCCTTGGCACGAGGGTTGGGTTCTTCAGCAGCGGCGCGCATTGGAGCCATCTTTGCTGTCAATAAATTAATGGGAGATAAATTATCTCAAGATGAAATCCTCAAAATAGCGGCAAGATTAGAGGGTCATCCGGATAATGTAGTTTCTGCTTTAGTGGGAGGATTAACAGTTGCTGCCTTAACAGGCAATAAGGTTAAATTTTTAAGATTTTCCAAGGTGCGAGATGATTTGAAGATAGTGGTTGCCATTCCTGATTTCAAAGTTTCAACTATTGAGGCCCGTAAGGTTTTGCCAAAAAATTTTAGTCTGATAGATGTAGTTACCACTTCGAGCAGTATTCTTTTCACGACTGCAATTCTGACTGGGGAAGGTAGTCCAGAATTATTAGATGAGAGCATGCAAGACCGGATTCACCAGCCCTATCGCAAAAAACTTATTCCTGCAATGGACAAGGTTTTTAATGCGGCTCGTAAGGCTGGTGCTCAAGGTGTGGCTTTAAGTGGTTCTGGTTCTACCATTGCTGCTTTCTCCATTGGAAATAGTGAAGAAAAGAATGAGAAAATAGGCCAGGCCATGGTTAATGCTTTTCACCAAGCAGGCCACAAAAGTTGCTACAAGACCTTAGAAGTGGAACGAGAAGGTGCAGTATGCCTTTAATTGTTCAGAAATATGGAGGATCCTCAGTTGCAGATGCCAAGAAGATTAAGAATGTAGCCCGGAGGATCCTCAAGACAAAGAAGAGAGAGAATAGGGTGGTGGTGGTTGTCTCCGCCCCGGGCGGTACCACAGATCGACTCCTTTCTTCAGCCTATGAAATAACTGCCCATCCTTCGGAGAGGGAAGTGGATATGCTCCTGGCTACAGGAGAGCAGATTTCTATCTCTCTCTTAACTATGGCCCTGCATTCTTTAGGCTGTCCAGCCATCTCCTTCACCGGTCCCCAGGTCAGGATCCTCACCGATATGGCACATACCAAAGCAAGGATCCTCTCCATAGATACTAAAAGAATAAAGGCTGAATTAAAGAAGGGAAAGGTAGTTATAGTAGCTGGCTTTCAGGGGATAAGTCAGGAGGAGGATATCACTACCTTAGGTCGGGGAGGAAGCGATACTACAGCCGTTGCCTTGGCTATCAGCTTGAAAGCCGCCTCCTGTGAGATATATACCGATGTTGAGGGAATCTATACCGCGGATCCTAGGATAGTTTCTTTTGCTAAGAGACTAAAGAAGATTTCCTATGATGAAATGCTAGAACTTTCGTCTCTGGGGGCCAAGGTAACGCAGCTCAGGAGTGTTGAACTGGCCAAGAGATATAATGTAAGATTACATGTGCGCTCTACTTTTTCTAATAAGGAGGGGACCATGATTACTGAGAAGGGTCTGGAGGCCCCGGGGGTCAGCGGGGTCACCTATGATAAGGATCAGGCGAAGATCACTATCCAGAGTGTTCCTGATAGGCCGGGGATCGCCTCTGCTATTTTCAATAAGATAGCAAAGGAAAACATCAATGTCGATATGATTATCCAATCCGCCAGTCTCAAGGGTCTAACAGATCTCTCCTTCACCATAGCCGGAACTGATCTGAAAAAGGCCCTTCCCGCTATCAAGGTAATAACAAAAAGAATAAAAGCCAAGGGAGTGACCTCAAGCAAAGGGGTAGCCAAGGTTTCCATTGTGGGAGTGGGCATGAGGTCTTATCCGGGAGTGGCTGCCAGGATGTTCTCCTGCTTAGCAAAAGAGAGAATAAATATCGAGATGATCTCAACTTCTGAGATAAAGATTTCTTGCGCTATAGATGAGAAGAATGTCCGGAAAGCAGTAAAATCATTACATAGAGAATTCGGTTTAGAAAAATAAATATGTTTTGTCTGTTGACTAAACAGAGCTGATGAGGTGATTACTATGGTGAAAGTTAGAATCTACGATACCACATTGAGGGATGGCACTCAGGCAGAGGGGGTTTCCTTCTCCTTAGAGGATAAAGTGAAGATCGCTCAGAGGCTGGATGAACTTGGAATCCATTACATTGAGGGAGGCTGGCCGGGCTCCAATCCCAAGGACATAAAGTTCTTCCAGAGGATGAAGACGATAAAACTGAAGAATGCCCAACTTACTGCTTTCGGCTCTACCAGAAGAGCGAAATATCCTGCTGAAGAAGATCCCAATATCAGAGCCCTCTTAGAGTCGGGGACTAAAGTGGTCTGCATCTTTGGCAAGTC
>JAUWXM010000012.1 GCA_030616365.1 bacterium
TGCCCAGGACTTCGGGCTCTCTACGCTCTATCAGCTGAGGGGTAGGGTAGGAAGGGGTCGCAGTAAGGCCTATGCCTACTTCTTGTACCCTAAAGGGTACCCCCTGTCATCAGTTCAGATGAAGAGGCTGGCCACCATCTCTCACTTTACAGAGTTGGGTTCTGGCTTTAAGATTGCCATGAAGGATCTGGAGATCCGGGGAGCGGGGAATATCTTAGGCCCGGAGCAATCGGGTTACATTATGGAGGTGGGTTTTGACCTATACTGTAAGTTACTGGAAGAAGCAGCGGAAAGGTTAAAAGGGAAGGAGCCTACTCCTTCCCTTCCTGCTCCCAAGATTACCCTGGACCTTAAGGCCTATCTTCCTCAAGAATATATTCCAGATCAGACGCAGAGGATTACTCTCTATAAAAGAATGGCTTCTTCTCTAAAGGAAGAGGAGATTAAGGATTTAGAGGAGGAATTAAGGGATAGGTTTGGCCCCTTGCCAGAAGAGGCAAAGAATCTGTTAGAAATTATGAACTTGAAGATATTAGCTCAAAAGCTGGGGATTATAGAGATCACTAAAGAAAAAGAAAAAGTAGGCCTAAGGTGGAGAAGCGAGGAAGAGGTTCCTGCGAATATTAAGAATCTCATCAAAGGGAAGATATTCCGAGAAGAAAATGGAGTCTCTTTTCTCCTGAAAGGGTCTCCGACCCAGAGGGTCTCCAGACCCGGAGGGAGGAGCATAAGAGCCCTACAGAATATTTTGCAAAGACTCCTCTGATATGTTAAACTGTAAACACGAATAACAGGATGCGCTTCGCTGGCATTCTAGAGAGCATCAAATTGATTAATACTTAATCATCAACGGCGGAGAACGAAGTGCGCCGTTTAATATTAAGCATTGGCACGAACTGCAAAGTAAATAATGAAATAAACAAAACACGAATAATTTAATGGAGGGAGAAAGTGAAAAAAATAATTCTTTTATTTCTGGTTGTTATTCTTTTCATTACTGGTTGTAGGAAGAAGCCGAAGGAGAAGGGAATAATTGCTCGGGTTAATAGAGAGCCTATTACTTTAGAGGAGTTCAATAAGACTTTCTTACCCTATTCTCCGAGTAGAGAGGAGATTCCTGCCCTAAAGAGAAGGGTTCTCGATCAATTGATTGAGAAGAGGCTCAAGCTTCAGGAAGCGAGAAGGCTGGGATTGACAGTGACTGATGAGGAGTTAAACCAGAGAATAAAGGAGACTATGGGTTCTTATCCTAAGAGTGAATTCATTACTTTTTTAAATAAGGAGAGAACAACCTTTGAGGAATGGAAGAACGGAGTAAGAGAGAATATCCTGCTTGAGAAGCTCATCACCTCCCAGGTCTATCTTCCCATAAAGGTGAGCGAGAGAGAGATTACTGCTTACTACCGGGAGCATCAAGACCAATTCCGGGAACCAAAGAAGTTCAGGATTCGCCAGATTCTACTTGAAAGCCAGGGGGAGGCAGAGGAGATCCTCAAGGCCTTGGGAAAGGGAGAAAAGTTTGAGGAACTGGCCCGGAAGAGATCTTTGAGCCCGGATAAGGAGAGTGGAGGAGATATGGGTTACTTCTCTACGGAAGAGATGCTCGCTGAATGGGCGGAGGCGGTGGGTAAACTTTCTCCGGGTGAGGTGAGCTATCCTGTAGAGTCTCCCTATGGCTGGCATATCTTCAAATTGGAAAAGGTCTTGCCTCCCAGAATGGTGAGTTTAAAAGAGGCCAGAAAGAAGATTAAAGAGAAGCTCCTCCTTGAGAGAAGAGAAGGAGCATTAAAAGAGTGGCTCTTGGGTCTCCGTGTCCGGGCAGCGATTGAGACCAACGAAGAAATGTTGAGATAACATAGTAGAAGATCGGTTACGTCAAAAGGTTACGGTTAGGAAGCCCGCACCAAATGATATAGCGTAATATCAAAAATCAAAAATGAAAATGCAAAATGACAATGTAAAATGTAAAATTAAACTTATGCTTACCCTATTAATGTGTATCTATGCTGTGTTAAAGCATCTTGATTTTTAATATGTAATTTTGATATTTAATTTTTAATATTTAATTTTTTCAGTGCAACCCTTCAAAGTATAACGAGTAAGGAGCGAATAAATATGAATCCCAAGAAATCTTTTCTATTTTTATTATTCTTAATGCTGATTTTCGTCAGCCATTCCCAGGCTGAGATTGTGGAGCGTGTCGTTGCCCGGATAAACGATAAGATCATTACCCTCTCTGAACTGGAGGGGGCCTACCAAGAATTGAAAGGCGCCCTTCCTGAAAGGGAGAGAATGCCTTCAAAGAGGGAGCTACTGGAGAGGATGATTGAGAATAGACTCCTTTTGCAGGAGGCAAAGAGAGAGGGGATTAAGGTATCACAAGGAGAAGTCCAGGAGAATATTGAGAGAGTGAAAGCAGGATTTCTTTCTGAGAAGGCCTTTGAGCTGGCCCTGGAACGAGAAGGAATAAAGATAGAGGATCTGGAAAAAAGATATGAAGAAGAGCTTATGATTAAAAAACTCATTGATAGAGAGGTGAAGCCTGAGGTTGAGGTAACAAAGAGAGAGATTAGAGACTATTATGAAAAGAATAAAGGAAGGTTTAGAGAAAAAGAGAGGGTGAGAATGAGACACATCCTTTTTGAGGACTATTCTCAAAGCCTTGAAGCATGGAAAAAAATCAAATCTGGAGTAGATTTTAAAAAGGTAGCAAAGGGGGGACATCTGGGCTCTTTCAAAAGGGGCCAGCTTGATAGGGAGATTGAAGAGGTAACCTTTAGTCTGAAAGAGGGAGAGATAAGTTCGATAATTAAGACGGAGTCCGGCTATCATATCATTAAACTGGAGAAAAAGGAAGAGGCCAGATTGAAGAAACTTTCTGAAGTAAAAGAGGTGATCAGGAACATCCTCTCCTCCCAAAAAATGGAGAAAAAGATTAAGGAATATCTGAAAAAACTAAAAGCTAAACAGGAGATTGAGATCCGACTCTAAAAACACTTGCAGAACTTTCCTTTTTAAGTTTGTGTTATTCCCGAATTCCCAGGAATTCGGGAATGCTAAAAAAAGGTTTCAGATGGGTAAAAGACCGATAATTGGGATTACTATGGGGGATGCCGCAGGAATTGGGCCAGAGATTATCGTAAAGGCTCTGAGTAAAAAAGAGATTTATAAAGTTTCTTCCCCTTTAGTCATCGGAGATGGGAAGGCATTAAGTGCAGAATGCAAAATGCCCTTCGCTTCGCTCAGGATACCTCAAAGTATCAAGCGAAGTATCCCGAGAGGAATCGAGGGGCAAAATGCAAAATTAAAACTTAACTCTATCAACAGGATAGAAGAGGCGAGATTTAAGTTCGGGACCATTGATTTGATAGATTTAAAAAATATCAAGATTGAGAGGCTCAAAATAGGTAGGATTAATAAAATGGCCGCAAGAGCGGCAGTAGACTATATAAAGAAAGCGGTTTCCTTAGCGAGAAAGAGAAAGCTTGATGCTATAGTTACCGCACCTATAAATAAAGAGGGATTGAATAAAGCGGGGTTTAAGTTCTCTGGTCATACAGAACTTTTAGCCCATCTGACCAGGACAAAGAATTATGCCATGATGCTTGTGGGCGGACCTTTGAGAGTAGTCCTGGTAACTACTCATCTACCCTTAAACGAGGTAAGCCGTTCCTTAAATAAAGAAAAGATCTATCAGACTATAGAATTGGCCTGGGATAATATGAAATATTTTGGAATAAAAAAGCCGAGGATTGGAGTGGTGGGCCTAAACCCTCATGCAGGAGAGGAAGGACTATTTGGCAAAGAGGAGAAGGAGTTTATTATCCCGGCAATGAAAAAGGCAAAGAAGAAAGGGATAAAAGTAGAAGGACCTATTCCTCCAGATACCGTATTCTATCGTGCTCTGAAAGGTGAATTTGACTGCGTGGTATGTATGTATCACGACCAGGGATTAATCCCTTTGAAGATGCTTGCCTTTGATAAAGGGGTAAATGTAACACTTGGCCTTCCCATTATCCGGACCTCTGTTGACCATGGAACGGCTTACGAGATTGCAGGAAAAGGAATTGCCAATCCCCAGAGCCTAATAGAAGCCATAAAATTAGCTGCTAAGTTGACTAAAGCAAAGAGAGTTTAAATGGGAGAGAACATTACTTTGCCTAAGGTAACTAAGGAATTTTTGAGAGAGCATGGGATAAGGATAAAGAAGAGGTTGGGACAGAATTTTCTTATCGATGAAGGGATACTGAATAGGATAGTAGAAGTAGCCAATCTCAGTAAAGATGATATTGTCATTGAAATCGGCCCCGGAATGGGAACCCTGACAAAAAAATTGGCAGAAAAAGTTAAGAAAGTTCTGGCTATAGAAATTGATGAGAATCTGGTTAAACTTCTTAAAGAGACCTTAAAATCCTATTCCAATATAGAAATTATCCATGCCGATATTCTCAAAATAAATCTCAAGAGATTGGTTACCCAGTTATCCAGTTACCCAGTTATCCAGTTAAAAGAACAGGCAAACTGGCAAACAGGCAAACTGGCAAACAAAGTTAAAGTAGTGGCTAACCTTCCCTACTACATCACTACCCCCATCATCATCCATCTTTTGAAGGCAAGAGAAATCCTTTCTAATATCGTGATTATGGTTCAGAAGGAAGTGGGAAGAAGGATGGTGGCCAAACCACGCACTAAGGATTATGGGGCTCTGTCTCTATTGGTTCAGTATTATACCAGGCCCCAGATTACGGTTAAGGTTCCCAGGAGTGCCTTCCTTCCCGAGCCAGAGGTTGATTCCTGTGTAGTGGATTTAGAGGTCCGGGAGAAGCCAGCGGTTGAGGTCAAGGATGAGGAGTTATTCTTTAAGGTGGTGAGAGCTGCCTTTGAGCAGAGAAGGAAGACCCTTAAAAATGCCCTTAGTCAGACAAAGGATTTAAGATTGAGCAAGAAGAAGGTTTTAGAAATCTTAGAGAAAGCAGATGTCAAACCTTTAAGAAGAGGAGAAACTTTAAGTTTAGAAGAGTTTGCAAGGTTGAGCAATCTAATAGCAGGAGAGTAACAGGCTACAAGTCTCAGACTTCAAGCTTCAAGCCTGTAGCTTGTGACCTGCGGCCTGTGGCTTTAAATTTTGAACGGAGTGAAAAATTGAAAATAGTTATTGCGCCTGATTCATTTAAAGGAAACCTGAGTGCTTTAGAAGTGGCTAATTTGATTGAGAAAGGGACAAGAAGGGTTTATCCTAAAGCAAAGATAGTTAAAGTTCCTATGGCGGATGGAGGGGAAGGGACGGTAAGGTCTTTGGTAGATGCTACCAAAGGAAGGATAATAAAAAGAGAAGTGACCGGGCCATTAGGAAAGAAAGTAAAAGCCTCTTATGGAATCTTAGGAGATAATAAAACGGCAGTAATTGAGATGGCCTCTGCCTCTGGCCTTCCCCTCGTTCCAAAAAGTAAGAGGAATCCTTTATTAACTACTACTTATGGAACAGGTGAGTTAATAAAGGCCGCTCTGGATAGAGGATGCAGGAAGATCATCGTTGGCATCGGAGGAAGCGCCACGGTAGATGGGGGAGCAGGAATGGCCCAGGCTCTGGAAGCAAGACTATTGGATAGGAAGGGAGGAGAGATCGGTTTTGGAGGAGGAGCATTAGGAAATTTGGAGAGAATCGATATCTCTAAATTGGATAAGAGAATCAGAAAGACAAAAGTATTGGTAGCCTCTGATGTTGACAATCCCCTGACTGGGCCGAAGGGGGCAGCCAAGGTCTATGCTCCCCAGAAGGGAGCTACTCCATCTATGGTTAAGAAATTAGAAGAGAATTTAAAGAAGTATGCCTTAATTATCAAGAGGGATCTAAAGAAGGACATCAAAGACATTCCTGGCACAGGAGCAGCAGGAGGATTGGGAGCAGGCCTGATTGCATTTTTAGATGCCAAGATAAGATTAGGAGTAGATATCGTCATCCAGACCGTCGGGTTAGAAAAGCACTTAAAGGATACTGATTTGGTCATCACCGGAGAAGGGAAAATGGACTCCCAAACAATATATGGAAAGACACCCATCGGAGTAGCAAAATTAGCCAAGAGATATAATATCCCGGTAGTGGCTATTGTGGGAGAAACAGGCGAAGATGTTGAGGTAGTATATGAACATGGGATAGATAAAATAATGACTACTACTCTCTATCCTATGACCCGCGCTCAGGCAATAAAAAAATCCTCTCAACTCATTCCCGATGCTTCAGAGCAATTGATGAGACTAATCAAGATTAAAAGGAGGTTTAAGTGAAAGAGAAAGGAAAAATTATCGCAGCCTTGATTCTGATATTGCTGTTGGGTACTACCATCCTCCGGGCAGGAGAGAAAGTCTCTCTCTCGCGGATAATGATTGAAGAGACAGCAGAACTCATTCAGGTGGACCCCAAATTGGCAGTGGAGTTCTGTAAGTTCTTAGCCCGAGTCTATACTCGAGCAAAGAGATATGAAGAGGCAGCAGAAGTCTATCAAAGGGCGCTTGAGATAACCCCCAAAGACGAGAGCCTTCGTTTAGCCTTAGCTCGTCTCTATGATTGGGAGATAAAAGACCCCCAGAGAGCGGCCTTGGAATATGAGAAATTAATAGAAATTAATCCAGAAAAGAGTGAGTATTATACCAGATTGGCAGAACTCTACCTTCAGATGGGTCTGAAGGAGAAGGCTATCCCGTTTTTGGAAAAAGTAGCCAAGGCCAGACCAGATGATGCCTATATCCATTCTAAGTTAGGCCAACTTTATCTATCCCGGGGAATGTATTCCAAAGCAGTTCAGGCCTACAAGGAAGCTATCAGGCTAAAGCCTGAGGCAGCGGTCTTTCATCTCTACTTAGCCAGAGCCTATACTGGAGAGAAAAGAGATAAGGAGGTGGTCGGAGAGTACCTTGCCGCCATAGATATGGAAGAGGAGCGTGGAATAATTGATGGGTGGCTATGGGAGACCGGGTCCTATGACATCTGGGGAGCAATACTCGTAAGAGCAGAACATTTAGGTATGCTTCCCAAACTAACTAAGAAATTTGAGAAGAGAGTAGCCCAGCATCCCAATAATTCCCTTCTACGCAAGGATTTAGCCCGGATTTATACCTGGGAAGGGAATTATGAGAAAGCGATTATTCAATGTCAAGCGGCCATCAGAATAAATCCTAAGGATAATGTTGCCTGGTATCGCCTGGGAAGAATATATGAAAGAAAGAAAGATTTCATCCCGGCAATAAAGGCCTACCTTGAAATTATAGTAAAAGATTTGGGATGGAGGGGACCCTCCAGAGGATTTACCAGTGATATGAGGGATAATTGGAGAGCAAGTGGTAAAATAGAGAAGATTACAGAGAAAAGAGCTCTCTATTCTCAGGCGATTGAGATGGTAGAGGAAGCGGTCGAGAAGAAGCCTACCCAGATGTATCTTTTGATTCTATTGGGCGACCTCTATCGAGGTGGGGGAAGATATGAAGAAGCGATTGAGACCTACCAGAGGGTAATAGAGATAGAGCCGGGTATGAGTTTTAGTATGTCTCGTAATATAGCTGATATCTACACTAAAAACAAAGAATATGAGAAGGCAATAGCAACCTATGAAAAGTTCTTAACTCTTTCCCAGCCAGCTCCAACGCGACATGAAAGGATAGGGGCTCTTAGGAAAGTATTTTTAGTCTATGGGAAGGTGGGCCGGGCTGAGGAGAAATTGCAGGAATATGAAGAAAGGATTATCCGGGAGCCGGAGAATATAGAACTCTACCAGGTGTTGGGCAAAATCTATGAAGCACTTAAGAGATGGGAAGAGGGAAGCAGGCTCTATCTCAAGGCCTTAGAGATTGCTCCCCAGAATAGAGAGATTAAGAGTGGTTCCAAAACATTCGCTCGGCAATGTAAATGGAATAGAGCCCTGAAAGAGGCGCTTCCCCTTTATCAGAGGTTCAGAGAGCAGGAACCCACCCGTACCCAATATACCATCGCTCTCATTGAAATCTACACTGACTTAGGGGAGAAAGAAAGAGCGCATTCTCTATTTAACGAGCTTATCCGGAAGGAACCAAAGTCTCTCTACGAACTGCGCAATATCGCTCGTCTCTATAAGCAGCAGGGAAAGTATGCTCTGGCGGAGGAGTACTATAGGGAGACCCGGGAAATGAGAGATTCCCCCTGGTATCGCTCTCAATATCTCTTTAAACTGGTCAGAGCTTCTCTGGCTGAGGGCAATTATGAGAAAGCAGAGGAGTTATTGAAGGAAAGAATAAGGCTCGCCCCTAATCAGCCCGCTCCCTATTTCGATTTAGCAGAACTCTATAGAAAAGAGGGGAAATATAGAAAAGCAAAAGCCTTATATAGAGAGATTCTGGGAAGAACGGAGAAAGACTGGACAATGGACCATATCATTGAGGACATTCACGAAGCCTTGCTTGAAGTTGAAGAGAAGAGTATCCTGCGAGCCATTGCCCGAGAGTATAAGAAGAAACTTAAGAAAGACCCTAAAAACATCGATTTGGGTAATTATTTAGCCCAGATTTACAGAAGAATGGAAGAATCGCAGAAGGAGATAGAGCCTGTTGAAGAGCCTCTATCTCTCGGGGAATATGGATATTATGAGTTCGTGGGGGAGATTGAATAATAGTTTGGAGCGTGTTATACTATTAAGAGGAGGAGACTTATGAAGAAAGTGTTATGGGGGCTAATTTTTGTATTGACCGTAAGCATAATGACCAGTGTGGTTTCTTTTGGTCAGGAGAAAGGAGAAATCAAGGGAATAGAGGAAATAATCGGAGAGATAACCAAAATTATTAGGTCTCATCCCCAGTATGCGGTGGAGTTCTATAAATCCCTGGGGCAGTTCTACCAGAGGCAGGGAAGGCTTAGGGAGGCCATTGAGGTTTATAAAAAAGCCGTAGAGATCGCTCCCAGCGATGTCAATCTTCGTCAAATCCTTGCTCAGTTATATAATCGACAGAAGATGTATGAAGAGGCCACTTTAGAATATGAAAGACTGATAGAGTTGAATCCAGAGAATACCTGGAACTATGCAACATTAGCGGGTCTCTATCATAAGACAGGGAAGAAGGATGAAGCCCAGTCGCTCTGTCAAAGGATGATAGAGATGAAACCCTATGATTCTAATGTTTATTCTCAGGTAGGGAGAATCTATAAAGAGCAGAAGATGTATGATGAGGCAATCGAGATGTACGAAAAAGCCATTGAACTGAACCCTACCTATACTCATCTTTACTCGCAGTTAGCCGCTATCTATGAGAAGCAGAAGAGGTATGATGAGGCCATCTTAGTCTATAAAAAGGCCATGGAATGGGCGCGGAGTGTGTGGCAGAGGAAGCAGATGGGCAAGAGATTAATCGAAATAGCAAAGAAAGCGAATAGATTGGAAGAATTGGCTAAGGAGTATGAAAGGGAGATAAAGAAAGAGCCTACCAATCCTGAGCTCTATAAATTCTTGGGCAGGATATATGTGGAGCAGAAGAGGTATGAGGAGGCCATTACTCAGTATGAGAAAGCAATTGAATTAGTCCCTCAAGATATAGAGACCTACTATGAATTGGGAGAGACCTACGAAAAAAAGAAGGATTTCAAAGAGGCTGTCTCTATCTATCTCTCCATTTTTGAGAGAAGTTTTAGTCAAGGGCCTTTTGTTTATAATCTAAAAGGTTATTACAGCGTCTCTAGCCGTATTACAGAAAGGATTAGACCAATCATTATGGATGCTAAGAGAAGGATACTAAAAATTGCCAGAGAGGAGAAGATGTATGGAGAGGTCATTGACCAGGTGAAGGAAGCCCTGAAAAGAAGCCCGGACCATATCGTGCTCAATGAACTCTTGGCTGAGGCCTGTATGGAGAGTAAGGATTACGCCCAGGCAGGAGAAGCATACCAGAGGCTTCTTAAGTTAAGACCTTCTAATATAGACTATTACGAAAAATTGGGGGATGCCTACTACAAATTGGGGGATGCCTACTACAAAGAGAATAAGAGAGAAGAAGCAATTGCTACCTGGGGGAAAATAGTTGAATTGAGCCCCAGGAGCCCTCGCTCCTATGAGCGTCTGGGCAGGATATATAAGAGGCACAAAATCTATGACCAGGCAGAGAACGCTTATCAGAAGGCCATTGAACTCGCCCCCAGGAACTGGCGTTATCATCAGAATTTAGCCAGAATATATAAAGAGGAGAAGAAGTATAAAGAGGCCATTGTTTGCCTCAGGGAGGCCCTGGAGTTAATACCAGGCAATAGAGAGATAGAGCGTGCACTGGCCGAACTGTATTATAATCAAAAAAGATATGAAGAAGCTATCCCAGTCTACGAGAGGCTAATGGAATCAGAGCCCAGGAATACCAAGTACTGTGAGAGGCTGGGTGAACTCTACTACAAGATGAATAAGAAGAAGGAGGCTTTAGCCATCTGGAAGAAGATTATTGAGATTGAGTCGGATAGAGCCTACTCTTATACCCGGGTGGGAAGAATATATAAGAAGTATAAACTCTATGAAGAGGCAATTGAGATGTATCAGAAGGCCATTGAGTTAGAACCGGATAAGTCTTCTCATCATAAGGACCTTGCCTCTTTCTACAAAGAGCAGAAGAGATACCAGGAGGCGATAGGGGAGTATAAGAAGGCCTTAGAATTGACTGACCAGGAATGGGAACGAAAGAACATCTTAAGAGAGATGCTTAAGGTCTACGAGAAGACAGGAAGACTGGATGAACTGGCCCAAGAAATGGAGAAGAAGTTAAAGGAGGAGTGAAATGAGGAGCTTAAAGGAGGTAAGGGATGGTCAAGATTAAGAATATTTATGCGCGGGAGATACTGGATTCGAGGGGGAATCCCACGGTTGAGGTGGATGTTATCTTAGAGAATGGAATTAAGGGAAGAGCGGCGGTTCCTTCTGGGGCTTCTACAGGTGAGCATGAGGCATGGGAACTGAGAGATGGAGATAAGAAGAGATACGTAGGAAAGGGGGTATTAAAGGCGGTTAAGAATGTGAATGAAGTAATTGCTCCCAAACTAATAGGAAAGGATGTTACCAAGCAGGAAGAGATTGATAGATTGATGATTGATTTAGATGGAACGGAGAATAAGGAGAGATTAGGAGCCAATGCCATCTTAGGAGTATCCTTGGCGGTTGCCAAGGCAGGAGCCATCTCTTCAAAAATGCCCTTATATCAATATATAAGGAAGAGTTACGAGTTACGGGTTACGGGTTATGAGTTGCCGGTGCCAATGATGAATGTCGTAAATGGGGGGAGACATGCGGATAATAATGTTGATCTCCAAGAGTTCATGATCGTCCCTTTAGGAGAGAGTTTTAGGGAATCCTTAAGGATGGGGACAGAGGTTTTTCATAGCCTAAAGAAGGTCCTAAAAGGGAAGGGCTATTCTACTGCGGTGGGCGATGAAGGGGGATTTGCTCCAGATCTAGAATCAAATGAGGAGGCCATCCAGATAATCTTAGAGGGAATTAAGAGAGCAGGATATGAAGAAGGAGAGGATGTTCTCCTTGCTCTGGATCCAGCGGCAAGTGAGTTCTATGAGGACGGAAAATATATCTTAACCTCTGAGAAGAGAAAACTATCCGCCAGTGAGATGGTCGATTTCTATAAGGATTGGGTAGATAAGTATCCCATTGTTTCCATTGAGGATGGACTGGCCCAGGATGACTGGGGAGGTTGGAAGAAGTTGACTCTTAAATTAGGCAAGAAAATTCAGATCGTGGGAGATGATTTATTTGTCACCAATCCTAAGCGATTGAAGAGGGGAATAGAAGAGGAAATAGCAAACTCCATTCTTATAAAGTTAAATCAGATTGGGACTTTGACTGAAACCATAGAGACTATAAAGATGGCCAAGGATGCAGGATATGCTACAGTCATTTCCCACAGGAGTGGAGAGACAGAGGATACTACCATTGCTGATGTAGCGGTGGCGGTCAATGCCGGGCAGATAAAGACCGGCAGCTGCTCGCGCAGTGAGCGCATCGCCAAGTATAATCAACTATTACGCATTGAAGAGGAATTGGGCCTCAAGGCAATCTACAGAGGAAAAGAAGTCTTTGCAACCGCCCGTTCAGGATCCTGAGGATCCTTTCCCTCGACCCTGAGGGGTCTCGGGACGAGAACCCGAATGGGCAGGGTTCGAAGGGCAAAAGCGCAAAATATTCGCTAAAGCGCAAAAATAATTTGGCGTTTTTGTTTTAAATTTTGGCGTCTTGGCGTTAGGAGAGTAAATTGGCAGAGAAAAAAGGTAGGCGTTTCCCCAGAGTAGTCTTAATAGCCATTCTTTTATTAATCTTCTTTCTCGCTTATCTTTTCCTCTCTGGATATCTCGACCTGAGGAAGGTAGGTCAGAGACTGGCAAGACTAGAAGAGGAGAACAAAAGGCTCATTCAGGAGAACAAGAGGCTGGAGGAAGAGAGAAAGGCCCTGGAAGGGGACCCCTTCTATATTGAAAAGATTGCTCGGGAAGAGCTAGGAATGGTGAAGAAAGGCGAGGTGGTCTATGAAATCATCTCTTCTGAGCCGTTGAAAGAAAAACAGAAATAAATATTAATCAATTGCGGAGGCTGAGATATATAGGTAATACCTGTCTACTGACAGGCCCGCCTGTCGACGAGACAAGTAAAATTTTCGCCAGGGGCAGTCCAATTCCACCTCATTTTGATAGATATCTGTCCCTGAAGCGCGGCTTTTTTATAGACTCGGATTCACACGGATGATAGACGGGTGAACACAGAATTGAAATTTATCTGTAATAATCCACGCCCACTATGTCTGAATAGTAAGCAGTAAGAGAAAATCCGTGCTCAAAAAAATTCTTGACTTGGGTAGAAATTGTGATACAATAAGCTTAAATAGTAAAATTTTACTATATCGAGCAAAGTTGTTGCTTACATAGCAGTTTTTATATCATTACTGCTATTTATGGATTTTATTTTATTATTTATAATATGATAATATAAAGAAGTCTCTCAAAGAGCCACATTTATATTTATCCATAAACGGAGTCAATAGACAATGAGAAAACCTAAAAAGCGGAATAATAATAACCTCACTAAGCGCAAGAAAATAGAAGAGGCGCTGAGGAAAAGCGAAGAACATTATAGAATATTTGCATCATATCAACACGCAATTTCTGAACTGCATAAGTTCTATGTAGTAGAAGCTCCTTTTGAACAGATGGTTCAGAGAACACTCGATTCGATTATTGAGAAGTTTGGTTATTATATGGCCTGGTATGCCGAATTGATAGAGAAAGAAAAAGTAATTCTTCCCAAGTTATGGGCGGGAAAATACGAAAAATATCTAGATGGATTGCGGCTTGAATATGAGGGTGATAAAAGAGATGCTAAATGTGCCATGAGTCTTGCGATTCTAAGGAAAAAACCCTTTGGCTATGCAGACCTTGAACATGATAAAGATTTTGAAAAATGGCGTGATTTTGCTCTTCAATATGGGTATCGCTCAAATCAAGCCATACCACTTATTATAGATGGTAAATGCAAGAGTGCATTTTTGATTTACAGCACCCGTCCCCGGGCCTTTAGCGAAGAGTTGGTTCAGTATCTCAAAGGAATCGTGGATGAACTTGCTATGATTGTTGAAAATATTACCAAGCGCAAGCAGGCGGAGGAAGCGTTGCGGAGAGCCCATGATGAGTTAGAAGTACGTGTCCAGGAACGAACCGCAGAACTTGCAAAAGCCCATGAGACGCTTGTAGAATCTGAAGAAAAGTATAGAACGCAGTTTGAAGAAGCATTGGATGCTATCTTTATAGCTGATGCTAAAACAGGCACATTAATTGACTGCAACCGTGCAGCAACACGATTGGTTGGTAGAAAAAAATCAGAACTGGTTGGTAAACACCAGCGGATCCTCCATCCACCAGAGGAAAGCACAGGAGATTTTACTAGGACTTTCAAACAGCATCTTAAAGAAAAAATGGGGCAGGTTTTGGAAGCACAGGTCATTACCAAAAAAGGAGAGATAAAAGATGTTGCAATAAAGGCTAATTTGTTTGAATTTAAAGGCAAAAAAGCGTTGCAAGGGATATTTCGTGACATCACCGAACGCAAGAAGGCAGGGGAGAGGTTGAGGGCGAGCGAGGAGAAATTCAGAGAGTTGGCTGAATTGTTACCGGAAACCATTTATGAATTTGATGAAACGGGTTACCTCACATTTGTAAACCGTGCGGCCTTTGCGATGTTTGGCTTTACTCAAGAGGATTTCAAGGAAGGATTGACTGCTCTTCAGATGTTGGTTCCCGAAGATCGAGATAGGGCTAAGGAGAATATAAGTAAGGTACTCGGTGGAGAAAAGTTGGGCGGTGTGGAATACACCGCACAGAGGAAAGACGGCTCTGCATTTCCTATTATTATATATTCCAGTGCTATTATTCGCGAGGGAAAGTCTGCAGGCTTGAGAGGGATAATTGTAGACATCACCGAGCGCAAGAAGACGGAGGAGGTACTACGGAAGAGTGGGGATAAGTATAGAACGCTTCTTGAGAATCTCTCTCAAAAGATATTTTTTAAAGACAGGAACTCAGTTTACATATCTTGCAATGAGAATTACGCCAGGGATTTAAAGATTAAATCCGGGGAAATTGCTGGAAAAACAGATTATGATTTCTTCCCTAAGGAATTGGCTGAAAAATACAGAGCAGACGATAAGAGAATTATGGAATCGGGAGAGACAGAAGATATTGAAGAGAGATATATCCAGGAAGAGCAGGAAGTGATTGCCCATACAGTCAAAACGCCTGTTAAGGATGAAGAAGATAATGTCTTTGGAATATTAGGTATTTTCTGGGACATTACGGAGCGCAAAAGGATGGAGGAGCGTCTCGCACAATCAGAGAAGTTGGCTACCGTGGGTCGCTTGGCCGCAGGGGTGGCCCATGAGATTAATAACCCCATCACATCTGCCTTGTTGAATGTACAGAGGATGTCTAATAAGATGAAGAAAAAAGTTAAAACTATTCCTGATGTTAAGGTATATGTGAAGACCTTGGAAAAGGTTGAGGGGGCTATCTATCGATGCAGGAGGATTGTGACCGAGCTTTTGGTCTTCTCTCGTCCCACTAAGTTTGAGCTAGCCCCCACTAATATAAATAAAGTTATAAAAGAAACTCTGGAATCTTTGGAAGAGCAAGTCAAGACCCGAGATATAAAGGTAGTAAAGGCTCTCGCCCCCCAGCTGCCCCGAATAATGGCTGATAGAGAACAACTCAGTCAGGTCTTCAGCAACCTGATTATGAATGGCTGTGAAGCTATGCCTAAAGGCGGCCGATTGAGGATTACCACCAGGCTCCAAAAGCCAGAGGTTGGTGCGCGAAGTGGTAGATTGGGTGAAGGAGCGATAAAACTCGTCGAGATTGAAGTTAGTGATATGGGTAAAGGTATATCAAAAGAGAACCTGCCTAAGATATTCGATCCATTCTTTACTACTAAAGAGACGGGCAAAGGAGTAGGTTTGGGTCTATCCATTTCTCATAGGATTATAGAAGAGCACAAAGGCACTATAGAGGCAAGAAGCCAGAAGGGTAAAGGGACTACATTTATCATAAGATTTCCCGCAGTAAAAAAAGCTAAATCAAAAATTAATGCTTGACAAATAGAAGAAATTAATGATAACATCAAAGAATATGTTATAATAAGGGGAGTCTAACATGATGAAGAAAAAGATTTTAATAGTAGATGATGAGAAAGAGCTTTGTGATACCCTTGAGGAGATTCTGGCTGAAGAGGGTTACCGGACATTTTCCGCCTATAGTGGGCAATCAGCATTAAAGATGATTAAGAAAGAGAAGCCAGGCCTGGTTCTTCTGGATATCTATATGCCCAAGATGGATGGGATAGAGGTACTGAATCGAGTAAAGAAAATAGATAAGAAGATAGTGGTGGTTATGATAACCGCTTATGGTACCTTAGATACCGCCAAAAAGACTCTAAAATTGGGCGCTTACGATTATATAACTAAGCCCTTTGATATGAATTTCATAAAGAGAGTTGTCAGAAACGCCCTCTCGGGAACAAAAAAAGCGAAGAGGAAGTATAAAAATGTATGAAGAGTACTGGGGACTGAAAGAGAAGCCCTTTGAGAATACCCCGGATCCTCGCTTTCTTTACTATTCCCCAAAGCATGAGGAAGCCCTAACCCGATTACTCTATGCCATTCGGGAAAAGAAGGGAGCAGCCGTATTGACCGGGGGATTTGGCTCGGGCAAGACGGTCTTAAGCCGGGCTCTGTGGGATGAACTTCAGGATCACGACCGCTATCGGCTGATCTATATTACCAATCCTCAAATTCCGACAATAGAATTTATCCGAGAGATAGTGCGTCAATTAGGGGAACCTAAAGAAGGATTGCCTGAGAAGAAGAGCGACCTTTTGGATCTTTTGGGTAAGATATTAGAGCGTGATGCAAATATTGGAAGGGATATAGTAATTATTATAGATGAAGCCCAGTTAATAGAAAGCCGAGAGACATTTGAGGAATTGAGACTGCTTTTAAATTTTCAGCTCAATGAGCGATTTCTTCTAACCCTGATACTTCTGGGACAACCAGAGCTGAGGGAGAGGATAGCCAATCTCCCTCAGTTAAAACAGAGACTCTCTGTCCGCTATCATCTGAGTAATTTGAATGAGAAAGAGACTGGAGAATATATAAATCAGCGCTTAAAGATAGCCGGTCAAAAGAAAGAGCTCTTTGGTTCAGAGACCATCTCATTAATTCATCAGGCTTCTCAAGGTTTGCCAAGAGAGATAAACAATATCTGCGATCTGAGCCTACTCACAGGAATGGGCAAAGGAATAGCTAAGATAGATAAAAAAATTATTCGAGAAGTAATAAAAGACCTGGAGGGATAAATGGTCAGAATGAGTGATATCATAAAGAGAAGGGGAAGAAAAGAAAAGGCAGAAGAGAAACCGAAACCTCTCATTAAGGAAGAAGTAAAGGAGAAAGAGAGAATTAAGCCTTCCGAGTTCCCGAAAGAAGTTAAGGCCATTGCTCAAGATATAGAGGAGGTTAAAGGGTTTTATATTGAAGCAGTATATTTCATGAGAAGTCTCTGGGAAGATTTAGAGAAAGAGCAGTCGCTTAATGCCCGGGCGATTAAACATATGGCCAATAGGCTCCTGGATGCTTTTTCTAAGAATCCAGAGATAGTGATTAGTTTAGCGACAAGCTACTTCCTCAATAATAATTATCTTCCTGTCCATTCAGTAAATGTCTGTCTCTATGCCATTAGTATTGGTTCGGGACTGGGCTATGATAGAGAGAGACTGACCAATTTAGCCATAGCGGCTCTCTTACATGATGTGGGTATGAGTAGAGTGCCTAAGGAGATGCTCTTAAAGCCTGGTCCCTTCTCAGGTGAAGAATGGGCAGAGATCAAAAAACACCCTATTTATGGATATAGGATATTGAAAGTAGTAAAGGATTTTCACGAGGATATTGTCCTTAGCGTCTATCAACAGCATGAGAGAGAACTTGGTCAGGGCTATCCTAAGGGATATAAGGGTGAGAAGATACATGAATTTGCCAAGATCATAGGACTGGTTGATGCCTATGAAGCCATGACCCATCCTCGAGTTTATCAGGAATTCCGATCGCCCCATGAGGCAATAAAGGAACTGCTGGCCATGAATGGCGGCTTTGCCGAACGAATTTTAAAGATGCTAATTGTTCAATTCACAGTTTACCCCATAGGAACGGTGGTCCAGTTGAATACTGGCGAAGTGGGAGAGGTCAAAATGGTCAATAAAGACTTTTCTACTCGTCCTACAGTTGAGATTATTCTGGATAGCGAAGGTCAACGATTGAAAGAGTCAAAAAGAATTAACCTTTCTCAACAGCCAGGGCTCTTCATTCAAAAAGTCCTTAGTAAGGAAGAATTACGCTCTAAACTTAATAAAGACTGAAACCAAGGAAGAAGAAAGATGCCTATTCCGGTAACCGTTATCTTGGTCATCATATTGGTTTCTCTTTTTGTTGTAGTTCGGAAAAAGAGAAAGAAGTAACAGGGGTTGAGGAAACTTTTTAATAAAGGGGGTGAATAGTATGAAAAAGTTAGCTATTGCTGCTATAGGGGTGGCAGGAGTGAGTCTAATCGTGGGCATTGTTTCCAGATTGACCCTGACACCAGTCTTTGGAATCCTGGCCAATGCTTTCTTGAGGTTTACCAACACCTGTCTTTTGGCCGCTATTGCCTTATTGCTCCTCCAGATAGTCAAAGCAAAAGAAAAGTAATGATTAAATAACCAAACACCAAGAAACCCCGAAGGACAAGCCTACGGGGCAGGCAAGCAACGAAAGATAATGACCAAGATACAAGAAGCAATAACCAAACAATATCCAAATTCCAAATTCGAATAACCAAAATTTCCAGCCTACGGCTGGTCAGCCAAAGGCTGAGAAACAATTTGGTAATTGATTATTGGTTATTGATTATTGTTTGCCCGTCCTCCGCAGTAGCAGTGCAACTGCTACGGAGGATGGATATCTTGTTTCTTGGTTATTGTATCTTGATGTAATATTTTGCCGAACGGAGTGAAGCCTATTAAGGAGAGAAATAATTATGGGTTACTTAGAAAAAGGCAATGAACTCTACAAAGGCTAAAAAGGCTATGAAGGCAGACTGGACCCGATTTAATAAATATCTCTATAAATACTGGAAAATACAGGCAGCAGTTATCTTCCTGGGGCTGGTGACGGTGCCCCTCAGCCTTCTTAACCCCTACCTTACCAAGCTCATCATAGATAAGGCCTACGGTAATAAAGACCTCAAACTATTTTTAATCCTGGCTATTATTGGTGGAAGCATTTTTGTTTTTATCGGCCTGATAAATTCTTTAAACAATTACCTCTCCCGGCGCATAAAGTGCCGGGTTAATTTTAATATGATGAAAGATATGTTCCGGCATCTTCAAGCGCTTCCCATAAGGTTTTTTAAGGATAAATCAACTGGTGAGCATGTTTATAAGATAAGCGAGGATGTCAGTTCGGTCAGTGATTCTGTCTGTGATACCCTTCCCCAGATGGTAACATTATTCCCAAGACTTTTATTCATTCTGGTTATTGTCTTCCGTCTTAGCTGGCCTAACTGGAAACTGCCTTTACTGGCAACTCTCCTGGCTCCAATAAGTTGTATTAATCCTTATTTGTTCAGAGAATGGCTGAGACGAACAAGCCGCCGTGCGGTAGAAAAGTTCGAGCGTATCTTTAGAGAACTCCATGAGGTGTTCACCAATATACATCTGGTAAAGGCTCTTGGCAAAGAAGATTATGAGATAAAGAGATTTGAAGACAGCCTTACAGAAAGAATAGATTTCGAGCTTAAGAGGGCAAAGGTGTTAACCATCAGCAGTTTTTCGAGTTCTGTTTTAAATAAGGTTATAGGTGGGCTTATCGCCTTATATGGTGGTTATCACGTTATTAAAGGGA
>JAUWXM010000036.1 GCA_030616365.1 bacterium
TGGAAGGGGAGCAGAATCCCAGGGGCATAGACCAAATAGTGCTTACCGGGGTCATGACCTATTCGGGAAGCTTACCTATGACCTAACTGATTGGTCAAAACTCATCCTTGAGGGTGGATACTATAATGGGGAGCATGGAAATCCGGATAAGAAAACTACACCGGATTATGATAATAGATTGCATAAGCACAGAGTCTGGGGAAGCCTGGGATGGAAAGCAAAGTTCGGTGAGAGAACCAACCTCTCTTTGAAGGCTTATGGAAGGGAAGAGAAATTAAAAAATATCACCCATACCGCAGCGCCCTCCTTTCATAGAATGGATACCCTGGGAGGGGAGGCAGAGTATTCTATAAAGATTGGGAAGAGGAATAAGGTCACTCTTGGGGCTGACCTTCACGAGAATGGATTAGACTCCATACAACCGGGGGAGAGACCGGATATTAAGCATGATTTGACCACCCAGGCCTACTGGATTCAGGATGAGATAAAGATATGTAAGCCTCTAACCTTTACCATAGGGAGCAGATGGGATTACCATCCTGCCTTCGGCACAGAGGGTTCTCCTAAGGCAAGCATCCTCTATAAAGTGACGAAGAAAACCACCTTGAGAGCCTCTGGAGGGAAGGCCTTCCGGGCACCTACCCTGTCTGACCTCTATGCCAATGATCCTGGGATGGGGGTAGGAAACCCTGATTTAAAACCAGAGAAGGCCTGGGCCTGGGATGTAGGAATCGACCAGGTTTTTACTAAGAACCTACTGGGAAAGTCAACCTTCTTCAGAAGGGAAGTGGACAACCTTATCATTTGGGCGGATGAGGATGGAGACAACACCTATAATCCTACGAATGTAGAAAAGGCCTTAATTTGGGGAATAGAATCGGAACTGAGAGCCAAGATGGGCAAATACTTCTCAAGTGGCATAGGCTACACCTGGTTAGAGACGAGAAATAAGACCGTAGGAGTTAATTACAACAACCATCTTACCTATCTGCCGATACATAAGGCCAATGCCTATCTGGAATATAAAACTAAGTTTGGGCTTCTGGCCAGGGTAGAGGAGGAGTTCGTTGACTCTCGCTTCGTTAATAAAGCTAATATAAAAACAAGGGAACTTCCTCGTTATTTCCTGACCAACCTCAGGGTAGAATACACTAAGAAGTACTTCACCTGGTTTGCTGGGATTAACAACGTTTTCAATACCAACTATGAGATGAGAGAGCACTATCCCATGCCCAGAAGGACAGGAATGGTGGGAATGAAGATAAAGTTCTAAACACGAATTCAAAAAGGAGGCGTGATATGTTCAACATTATTGCAAAAGGTGGGGTTTTGATGTGGCCCATTCTTCTCTGTTCAGTAATCTCTGTGGCTATTATTTTGGAACGACTCTATCACTTCCATCAAATAAGAATAAATATTCCTGGATTTTTTTCATCCATACGAGATCTTCTCCAGAAGAAGAAGGCTAAAGAGGCTCTGGACCTATGTCAAAAAACCCGAGCCCCAATAGCACGCATATTGGCCTGTGGCATTCAGAACCATAAAAAAGATATCCGGATTCAGGAGAAAGTAGTCTCTCGTGTAGGTTCCTGGGAAGTAAGGGGTTTAGAGAAGCATTTGAGAGGTCTGGCTATTATTGGTAATATTACTCCCCTTATAGGTCTTCTGGGCACTGTTGTGGGAATGATTAAGGCCTTTGTAAAGATCCAGGAACTGGGTGGTAGGGTAGATGCCAGTGTGCTTGCTGGCGGTATCTGGGAAGCGCTCCTTACTACTGCCGCCGGATTGACCGTGGCCATACCTACCTTGGTTGCCTATCACTATTTTGAAGGCAAGATCGATAATATGTCTTGCTGGATGAAAGAGGTAGCATCAGAACTGCTTGAGTTCCTGGGAGCAAGGCCGATCCCAGTCGCAGCGAGAGAGATAAAAGAGGACAAGAATTATGGAATTTGAGGGACGAAGAAGGATTAGCACTCGCCTCAATATCGCTCCCTTAATAGATGTCGTCTTTCTCCTTTTGATTTTCTTCATGCTCTCTTCCCATTTTGTCACTCAACCGGGGATAAAGATTACCCTTCCTTCTGCAGCTACCGCCAAACTACATCCCGAAGAGGATATTATTATCTCTATCACTGAAGACAGCAACCTATACCTGAATGAAAAACTGGTAACCTTAGAGAATCTTCTTGAGCAATTAGAGATAGAAATAATCAAGACCGAGAAGAAGACCGTAATTATCAAGGCTGACGAGAAGATAGACTTAGGCTTAGCGGTTAAGGTTATGGACCTTGCCAGACAGGCTGAGGCCGAGAGGTTAATAATCTCTACTAAATTAGAAGAAAATGTTAAAAAATAGAGTAATTAGAACTACATTTATAATTTCCCTTATTAGCCATGGTTTCTTTTTAGCTATGCCCGCATTTAATACAAATGTGCCCAAGCTTGAGAAGCCCAAGGAACTTACTCTCCAGATAGAGATAGAGAAACCTTCACTTCTACCTAAAATAGAGAGGATGGGTGAGGAAAAGAAGATAAAAGAAGTAATAGAGAAAGCAGAGCCTGAAAAACAGGCTAAGGAGGTAGCATTAGAAGAAGTAAGTCCCCAGCCGGTCACAGAAAGAGTGGAGGTCTTAAACCCAGCCGACGAAGCCATGCTCCGCTATCAAGACATGGTCAAACAGAAAATAGAAGAGGTGAAAAGATATCCTGGGTGGGCGAAGAAGCAAGGCATTGAAGGGATTGCCCATCTTGAATTCGTAATTTTAGCTAATGGTAGGGGTCAAGAGATTAAATTAATACGTTCCTCAGGCTCTAAAATATTAGACCAGGAAGCAATCGCTACCATAAAAAGAGCCTCCCCCTTCCCACCCCATCCAAAGGAAATAGCCAGTTCTTCCATCCAGATGGAAGTCTCCCTTGTCTTTACTTTGAAGGAATAAGGTAAGCAATGGAATTAGCCTGCGTTTGTATAATCGCCTATATTATGGATTTGACCTTAGGAGACCCAAAGTGGCTGGGCCATCCTGTGGTCTGGATAGGGAAAGCCATCTCTTTTATAGAAAGACAAGTTTACGGTTTACGGTTTACGGTTTACGGTAAAGGGTTAAATCATGAAAAAATTGCCGGGGTTATTTTAACGGTTATTGTTGCTGGGGGAAGTTTCTTAATTGCCTGGACAGTTATTAAAATAGCCTATAAGTTATATCCCGCTTTGGGTTTAATTATAACCATCTGGGGTGCCTTTACTATCCTCTCTATAAGAGGGCTCGGCCAGGGAGGAGAAGGGGTTTATCTGGCATTAAAGAAGGAAAACCTTAAGTTAACCCGTAAAAGTCTTTCTGAAATTGTGGGACGGGATACTAAAAATCTAAGGAAAGAGGGAATAATTAGAGGGACGGTGGAGAGCATCTCCGAGAACACCATAGATGGAGTAGTGGCCCCCCTATTCTATCTCTTCTTAGGGGGTGTTCCCTTAGCCTTTGCCTATAAGGCAATAAATACTCTGGACTCTATGGTTGGCTATCAGAATAGGAAATATAGGGACTTTGGCTGGGCGGGGGCAAAATTAGACGATATTGCCAACTATATTCCCACTCGCTTGGGAGGAATATTAATCTCTCTGGGAGCATTTCTCTTTAAGAAAGATGGAAAGAGTGCTTTTCGAGTTATGTTTAAGGACGGAAGAAAGTATAATAGTCCAAATGCTGGTCTTTCCCAGGGAGCGATGGCTGGAGCACTAGGCATTAGACTGGGTGGAGTAAACTATTACCAAGGTAAAAAGATAGTCAAACCTTATCTGGGCCATCCAAAGAGAAAACTTTCTTCAATTCATATAAAAGAGTCCGTTAATTTAATGTATCTAACCTCTGTTCTTACTCTAATCTTGGGGGTTTTTATTAGATGGCTTCTCTTTTCGTAATAGCGCAAGCGCCTGCTTCTTGCGGGGAATTGGTCCAGGGAATATTTAATGGAGAAAACTTCCATATCTCTTGCCCCGTAAGTCTCTATTCTCGGGTCAAAGTTACCTTAAATGCCGAGGGCAGAATCGTTGGGCCTTCTAGTAGATGGAAGACAAAAGAGACAATTAAAAGAACCTTGAGTTTTTTTAGTGAAGAAAGTTTGGGAGTGAATTTTAAGATTAACTCTAAGATACCTTTGGGAAAGGGGATGGCTTCGTCTACCGCAGATATTGGAGCTGCCTCTCTTGCCATTGCACGAGTCTTAAAGAAAAAGATATCTCCTCAGGAGATTGCTAAGATTGCCCTATCTATTGAGCCCACGGATGGAACGTTATTCAATGGCATAGTTATCTTTGACCATAGAAAGGGCGCCCTCTTCAAATTCTTAGGAAAGGTGCCAGACATGGAGATATTTGTTATCGATCTGGGGGGAAGGGTTGACACCTTAGAGTTCAATAAAAAGGTTTCGACCAAGATAAATCAAAAAAGAGAAGGAGAGATAAGAGAAGCGCTGAAGTTAGTGGAAAAGGGGATAAAGGGAAGGGACCCAGGCTTGATTGCCAAAGGAGCAACAATTAGTGCCTTCAGTAACCAGAAAATTCTTTATAAACCTGACTTGGATAAAATATGGAAGATCTCTCAAGCAGCAGGGGCTCTGGGAGTGAATGTTGCCCATAGCGGAACGGTGGTAGGTGTTCTGGCCAAACCGAATAGAGTTAATTTCAAAGAACTGAAGGACTCTTTACAGGATAGAGAAATTGGCGAAGTTTTCTATAAAACGAAGATAGTGAATGAAGTTTTACAATGCATATCCACGGTGGAAATGTAGAAGAGATTGAAAGACAATATGGATTAAGGGAAGAGAAGATAATGGACTTCAGTGCCAATATCAATCCTTTGGACCCTTCTCCAAGAGTAATTAAAGCCTTAAAAGAAAATTTAGATAAGATTGCTCGTTATCCTGATCCAGAGGTAATAAATTTAAGAAAAGAACTTGCCAAATATCTAAAGGTTAATCCAGAGAACATAATTGCCGGAAATGGAGCAGTAGAACTTATTTATCTAATCTGTCGTACCCTTAGGCCTAGGAAAGCCTTACTTGTTGTCCCTACCTTTACTGAGTATGAATCTGCCTTAGGGAGTGTAGGATGCAGAATAAAGTTTTTTCCGTTAAAATCTAAAGACGAGTTCAGACTAAATATAAAAGAGTTGCTAAGGGAAATAAAAGGAATAGATTTACCCCGCTCCTGTATACAGGGGCGGGGTTTGCTCTTTTTGTGTAACCCAAACAACCCTACAGGACAACTTATAAATAAAGCCGATATGTTGAAAATAGTCGACAACGCCCGAAAGAAAGGGGCCTTTGTTATTATCGACGAGGTATTCATGGATTTTGTTGAAAATGAAAAAGAAGAGACTTTAATTCAGGAAGCAATTAAGCGGAATAATCTATTTGTAATCAGGTCTTTAACAAAGTTTTTTGTCCTTCCTGGAATAAGGATTGGCTATGGAATAGGGAATAAAAGGCTTTTAAAGAAACTGAAAATATATAAAGAATACTGGAGCGTCAATGTCCTGGCTCAGATAGCAGGAATAGCAGCCCTGAAAGATAAAGAATATATCAAAAAAACAAAGGGACTTATCTCGATAGAGAAAGAGTTTCTCTATCATAGATTATCCAAAATCAATGGCCTGAAGCTCTATCCCTCAGTCACCAACTTTATCCTCTGTCGGTTACCCAGTAAAATGGACACCAAAAATCTTCAGAAAAAACTGATCCAGAAGAATATTCTCATTCGCGACTGCTCCTCGTTTCGCTCCTTGAATGATAGATATATTCGTGTTGCAGTAAGAACCCGCAGGGAAAACCTACACTTAATCAATTCCCTCTCAAATATTATTTAAAATCTTTTTAGAAAAAGATAACCCCGATGAATCGGGGCTTTTGCATTTAGAGAGGGAGTATGATAAAATTTAGCAATGGGATTTGAATATAAATTTTGAGGAAGAAAATGTATGAGAAACGCTTCTATCGGGATTTGATAAGGCTTGAGGATCTGGTCACCTTTGAGGTAGCGATCCAAGAGACCGACCTCTTTATCTCTGCCGACAAGGAATTGCAAGAAAAGGCAAGCAATGCCATTCTAAAATATAGGAATCAGATTGAGCATTACATAAGAAAGAATCCTTTATTTCAGAGTAGTTTAAAACCCCTTCCTGTAGATAAAACCGCGCCAGAAATCGTAAGAATTATGCAGGAGACCTCTCTAAAAGCAGGGGTGGGTCCCTTTGCCTCTGTGGCTGGGGCCATAGCAGAGTTTGTGGGAAGAAAGCTATTGAAGTATTCCAAGGAAGTCATCGTTGAAAACGGAGGAGACATATTTCTAAAGATTCTGAAGAAGAGAAGGATTGGCATTTTTGCTGGCAAGTCAAAGTTTTCCAATAGCTTGGCCCTTGATATATCACCAAGTGAAACTCCCTTGGGAGTCTGCACCTCTTCTGGAACCGTGGGTCATTCTCTCTCTTTGGGAAAAGCAGATGCTATAGTGGCAGTCTCTAAATCCTGTTCTTTGGCAGATGCTTCAGCCACTGCCATTGGAAACCTGATAAAGAAAAAGGAAGATATCTCGAAAGGGATAGAGAAGGCCAAGGGAATAGAAGGCTTAAGGGGAATAGTTGTTATCAAAGATGATAAAATTGGTGTCTGGGGAGATTTGAGACTAATCAAGATCTGAGTTATCGTAGTTTGACAAATAAGTCTCTTTGATGTATACTAAGTAGTTAAAAAAGGAGGAGGGAGATATGGACATTCGAGCCCGAGCTCTGGAGTGGTTAGAAAAGAATGCTATTCCTATGGGGGGGAGGCTATTGGCTGCTTTAGCCATTCTACTTATTGGATATATTATTGCTCAAATAACAGTAAAGATTGTTCGGGGAGCCCTGAAGCGTTCCCGGGTAAGGGATAATCTCCTACTCATCAAATTTACTTTAGGCGCTATCAAATGGACCATTATGATCTTCGTTCTCATCATGGCCTTAGGGCAGATAGGGATTAATGTTACTGCCTTGATAGCTGGAGTAGGAGTAGCGGGCTTTGTCATCGGTTTTGCCCTAAAAGATGTCTTAGCCAGCTTTGCCAGTGGAGTGCTACTCATCATACGCCAGCCGTTCAAGGTGGGAAACTTTGTTCAGGCGGGGGGAGAGAAAGGATTTATTGAGGAGCTCAATGTATTCTCTACTGTTTTGAGGACCCCGGATAATAAGGTAGTCGTCCTTCCTAATTCCAAGGTCTGGGGAGATACCATCATAAACTATGCGGGATATGAGACCAGGAGGATGGAACTCAGGGCAGGGATTAGTTATTCCTCTAATATGGATAAAGCGATAGCCGTAGTAAAGAAGATCATGGAAAAGGATAAACGTATATTAAAAAAGCCACAGCCCTTTGTCGGGGTTACTGAGTTAGGAGATTCCAGCGTCAATCTCATCATCCGCCCCTGGGTGAAATTGGCAGATTATTGGAATGTCTACTTCGATCTCACAAAGAAGGTCAAGGAGGAATTCGATAAATCGGGAATAGAGATTCCTTTCCCCCAGACAGTGGTACATCTTAAAAAAGAAGAATGAGAAAGGAGTAATCATGGCTACCATTCTTTTGATTCTTCCGGTAATCGTGGTCATTGTCTTCTCTACCATTGTGGTTAGGATTGCCACCATTGCCCTCAAGATGACGGGATTGGATGAGAAAAGGGCCCGCTTCCAGGCCCTTTCGGCCTTCACGGGAACCGGCTTCACTACCAAGGATTCAGAACTCATCGTAGGCCATGAACAGCGCCGGCGCATCGTTATGGCCTTGATGATCTTAGGAAACGCAGGCTTGATTACCGTTGTTGCTACTCTGATCCTCTCCTTTGCCAAAGGGGGCCTCTCTCCTGCCCCTATTAAGTTGATCCTTCTGGGCCTGGCCATCTATCTCATCTATCGTCTCGCCTCCCATAAGGGATTGACCAGAAAGTTTACCAAGGGGATCGAGAAACGACTGGCAAGAAGCACCATTTTTGTAAAAAAACCCATAGAAGAAACCCTGCGTCTGGCGAAAGGATATGGAGTGGCGGAGATCAGTCTTAAAGAGGGCTCTCCCCATATCGGCCTTACTCTGAATAAGACAGATTTCAAAAAGAGGGGGATCATGATCTTGGCCATTGAGAAAGGAAAGGACGTCATCCATACTCCAAAAGGTAGGGATAGACTCTGTGTGGATGATACCCTGATATGCTATGGCAAATTACCCGAGATTAAAAGAGTAGTGGGGTGAAGAAACCGATTGTCTTAATTATTCTCGATGGCTGGGGAAATGCTCCCCCGGGTCCAGGAAATTACATTGCACAGGCAAAGACTCCCAACTTTGACCGTTTTCTGAAGAATTACCCTAACACGGAGAATGAGGCGGCGGGAAATGCAGTTGGCCTACCCAAGGGCGCCCAGGGTAATTCAGAAGTGGGTCATCTGCACATAGGTGCTGGCCGGATAGTGTGGCAGATGTATGAAAAAATAAACAAGAGCATAGAGAATGGCCCTTTTTACAAAAACAGAATATTGTTGAAGGCAATAAAACACGTGAAGAAGAAGGGGACATTGCACTTAATGGGTCTTTGCTCTGATGAGGGGGTGCATGCTCATACGGATCACCTCATAGCGCTTTTGAAGATGACAAAAAAGGAAGGATTAAAGAAGGTTGCCATACATTTCTTTGCCGATGGGAGGGATGTGGCGGAAAAGTCGGCCCTGGAGTATGTGAAGATAATTGAGAACGCTTGCAGAAAAATAGGCACCGGAAGGATAGTTTCTCTGGTGGGAAGATACTACTCCATGGATCGGGACAAGAACTGGAAAAGAACAAAGGCGGCTTACGGCATGCTCACAGGTGGTAAGGGCTTTCTGGCCCGCAGTGCGAGCGAAGCGGTTAAAAAGGCATATAAAAGAGGGGATAAGACCGACTATTACATCCGGCCCACGGTCATAGGAAAGCCTGTTTTGATAAGGAATGGGGATTCCGTCATATTTTTCAACTTCAGGACCGACAGACCGAGGCAGCTAACAAAAGCTTTCACAGAGAAAGATTTCAAAAAGTTCAGGAGGGAACACGTCCCAAAGATACTTTATACTACCATGACCGAATACGACAAAAGGTTTAAATGCCCCTTTGCTTTCTCGGAAGAAAAGGTTGAAAACAATCTCGGCCAGGTCCTGGCAAAAGCAGGTATGAAACAATTAAGAATAGCTGAAACCGAGAAATATGCCCACGTGACGTACTTTTTTAATTCGCAGGTAGAGAAACCTAACAAGGGAGAGGACAGATTAATGATACCGTCCTTGAAGGTTTCTTCCTACGACCAGAAACCCGAGATGAGTGCCTACGGCATTGCGGAGAAACTGATAGAGAAGATTTCCGAAAAGAAGTACGACTTCATTCTGGCCAATTTCGCCAACTGCGACCTGGTGGGCCATTCTGCGGTAAAGGATGCCATAATAAACTGCGTTGAAGTAGTGGATGACTGCGCAGGAAAAACAGTTAAGGCGGGACTTGACAATGGCTACACCGTAGTAGTTACCGCAGATCATGGAAGTGCTGAGGATAAGCTATATCCGGACGGTAAGCCAAAACCTGCCCATTCCTCTAACCCTGTTCCTTTCATAGTGGTAAGCACTGAACTGGGGCAGATAAAACTGAAGAAGGGCGGCCAGAAGGACGTGGCTCCTACCATACTTGAAATAATGGGTCTTAAAAAGCCCAAAGAGATGACTGGAGAATCCCTCATCATAGAGAAGAACTAATAAAGGATTAGAGTTACTGGCTATAGGTTACGTTTAAGGGTGACGGTTAGGAAGCCCGTATCGTTTAGGGGTTATGGTTACGTAACCGATTAACGTAGCCGAAACGGGCGTCGTAACCGTAACCAAACAACTTCTTGTTCACTTATCAACTGATTAATTGTGCCCAGGAGAAAGAATGCGAGATAAGAAAGTAGAGGAACTTATTGAGCAGGGTAAGTTCTATTTTCTTAATAAGCAGTATAATGAAGCCCTCTCAGAGTTTCAGAAGGCATTGAAGCTCGACCCGAGAAACGCCCGGATTTTATACAACCTCGGGGTTATCTATGAAAGCAAGGAGGATATTGAAATTGCCAAAACCCTCTACCTAAAGGCCTTAGAATTAGACCCCAAATTGGAAGAGGCCCAGAAGCACTTAGATAAATTAGTGGGAACTTCGGAAGAAGAGTAAGGAGGTTTTATGAAGGATCTGAAAATATTAGTAGCAGACGATGAGGCGGTAATTCGTGACCTCTTCAAACGGATATTGGAGACCAAGGGACATCAGGTAACAATAGCCAAGGATGGCTCGGAGGCTTTGGATAAGATGAAGGAGGAGCCCTTTGATGTCATCTTTTTAGATATCGTCATGCCTGGCATAGGTGGCCTCAAGGCCTGCCAGACGATTGAGAGGATTAATCCCGAAGTAAAGATTGTCATGATGACCGGCTATGGAACAGAAGTGGAGGAAGAGATAGAAAGGTCCCTGAAGGCTGGAGCCTATGAATGCCTCTACAAGCCCTTCACCATTAAGGAGCTACTGGATACCCT
>JAUWXM010000035.1 GCA_030616365.1 bacterium
GTGGACCACTAAGAGAGCTATCTCTTTATCTAAGGAGTGTTTATATCTCTTTGCCTGGCGAGAAGCGGTCTCCAGGGAGATGACCACATCCCCTAAGATCTCAGGATGAACTTTAGGAAATCTACCCTCGTGCATGGAGAAGGCTAAGACATCTGTAGGAGCATCTACCCCCCGATACTTCTTATTTAACCTCTTGATATAGGCATCCTCGCAGAATAGGATGCTTGCTTGAGCCTCTTTATAGCTCTCGACCTCAAGTGCTTTTCTGGCCACCCTTCTTGCTAAAGAGAGCCTGAAGCCTTTTTCTTTTACTAGACTCTTTACTAGTATCTCCATATCTTTTCTTAATCCTCTTTGTCAGGGGGTAGTCGATCCTCCCATGGGTTGTTCCGCTCAACGTGTGGGTAAAGACCTCCACAATCTTCTTTAAATCGCTTAATGTCAGGGGAGATTCATCGAGCTGAGAATCGGTGAACTTTTCATTGATGATCTCTCTCACCAGGTCCCTAATCTCTTCTGGAGAAGGCTTGGTGAGGGTGCGCGAGGCAGCTTCCACACTATCTGCAAGCATGACGATGGCTGCCTCCTTGCTTCTTGGCCTGGGGCCAGGATAGCGATAGTCCTCTTCCTCTACGCCTTCTTTCTCTACCTTCAGTGCTTTCCGATAGAACTGGGCGATGAGGCCCGTTCCATGGTGCTGGGTGATGATGTTTATAATCCTGGGGGGCAATCTCTCTTCTTGAGCAATCTCCACCCCTTCCTTGACATGGGAGATGATGATCTGAGAGCTCAATCTAGGCACCAATTTCTCATATCCTACAGAAGGGTCAATCCGATTCTCAATAAAGTAATCGCTATTCTTAATCTTTCCGATATCGTGGTAATAGGAAGTGACCCTTGCTAAGAGGGGATTGGCACCCACTGCCTCGGCTGCCCTCTCCGCCAGGTTTCCTACAATAATGGAATGGTGGTAAGTCCCGGGAGCCTGAATGGCCAATCTTTTCAGGATTGGTTGATTGAGATTAGAGAGTTCGAGTAATCTTATATCTGTAGTGACTTTGAAGCCATGTTCAAATGCCGGAAGAAGAGCAAAAGCGAGAAGGCAAGAGGTAAACCCATTGCCCAGCCCCCACCAAAGACTCTTAATCTCCGGCTCTATGCCCAGGAGAATAAAGGCCAGGATGAGCAGGCAGTTAGTCAAAGCGATTGAAGCTCCTGCTCTTAAGAAATCGGTTCTATGCTTCAACCAGCGTACAGAGTAGGCCCCAGTTACTCCTCCTGCCAGGGCCACAATAGCAAAGGGAAGCCTATTCCCCGTGAGGAGGCCAACCAGGATGGCCAGAGCAACCCCGGTCATTATGGCCAATCTCCCACCAAGGATGACGGCAATCAATATGGTAGCAAAAGCCACCGGAATAAAGTAGCCACTTAAGTCCGTAAAGGTTAAGCCCTTGGTCAAGAGGAGCATGAGGATAACGATGAGCCCCAGAACAGAGAGAAGGATATTATCCTTCAGAACCCAGGCCTGGTAGCGATGAAGGTAGAAACCTATTCCCATCATAAGAACCAGAATAATTAAGGCTCTTCCCATAATGATGGGAAAGACTCTTTTGGTAGTTGTCTGCCATAGGGTTTCAAGGATTACCAATTGGTCTCTAGTAACTGGATATCCTTCTTCAACGATCTTCTGTCCTTTCTTAATTAAGAAGATTTTTTGTCCCGCTTCTTCCCGCGCCTTCTTCTGATTCTCCCTGGTCTCCTTATCATTGTATCTGAAATTCGGGATAAGAAGCTTATCTACTATCTCATAACTTGCCTGACGCAGAAATCGATTATCAGGGAATAATTCTCGACAATTGGTCTCCAGTAGCCTCTTTGCCTCAGGCAGGGTATATATTCCTTCTTTCTTCAATAAAAGGCTTTCTTTCCCATCGCTTCTTTTTACTTTAATTCCCCCTTTAATCTTGGTGGCTAAAAGCTTAGGATCATTAACGATCTTCTCCTGCATTATGGTCTGGAGGAGGGCCTTTATCTGGTTTTCCAGTCTATCTGGTTTAGAGTAACTTAATAAGGTGATGCGTGTCTTCTCAGAAAGTTCAATGTCCAGTTCCTCGTTCAAAAGAGCTAACTTCTCTTCCTGGGATAGTTCCTCCCCCCTTACCCTCTTTGTCCCTTCAAAGATGAGGCTCACTTTACTTTCCGGTCCCTCAAAGAGTCTATTATTAAAGTCATAGATCGGTCTTACCTTGTTTGCTGCTGCCTCCTGTATCTTCAGGGTTTCTGCGGTATCAATAACCTCTAGATCCTGGGAGGCCTTTATATCCCGAGAAACGATATCCCCTACTTTTATCTTTGGTCTGGGAATAGTGAAAATAGGTGAAGAGATGAGAACCAGGATGAGGAATAGTCCAGAAGCAAGCAACCATCTTGAAGGCTGGTTTTTTCTATTCTCTCTCATTTTTTGTCCCTGGGAAGGCGCAGTATTTGACCAGGATAGATGATATTGGCATTCTTGATCTTATTCTTATTCGCTCTATAGATCAGGAGCCACTTCTCTGGATCTCCGTAGACTTCGTGAGCAATAATTTTCAGTGTCTCACCCTTCTTTACTTTATGGTACTCAGGTAGTTTTGCTCCTGCTTTCAAGGCCAATTCCTTTGCCTCTTGAGCAATCGTCTTCGCTTCCTTGAATCTTTCTTTTTGGAGAGCCTTCTTTGCTTTTTCTAATTTATTCTTTACTGCTCCAACCTCCTTATTCTCCTTCTCTGCTTTACTGATCGCCTCCTGAGTCCTGGCGATTGCTCTCTCTGCTTCCCGATAGAGAAGTTTTTTCCTCTTCTCGGCCTCTTCCACCCTCTTTCTCTCTTCTTCCTTTACTCTTTTAGCCATAGACTCTGCTATCCGGGCATCTACCTCTGCCTCTTGGGCCAGCTCTTTCGCCGTCTTCTTTCTCTTCGTCCCTGAAGCACGGATGAGATAATCCTGGGCGCTCCTCAGTCTCTGAGAGGCGTATTTTTCAGCTCCCGCCTCCTTCGCCTGTTGAATGGCGATCTTGGCATCCACAATCTCTTGTAACGGTCTCTTCGGCCCGCAGCCTGCCAATAATATCCAGGTTAAGAACAAAGCGTAAACGATTCTCATCTTTCCTCCAATATCGACAAAACCTTTGCTTGAGGTTTTTGAAAAAATCTTCAGAGCTCTCTTGAAGATTTCTGACTTTTTCAAAAATCTTTACTCAATCTTAAAGGAAGCGGTCCCTAAGAGATTGCCCTGATTATCAACAATCCATACTCGCCAATCGCCCTTCCATTGAGGGAGAATGGTTTTACAGCTCCAAGTTCTATATTGTGGAGAATTCACTTTTAAAGAAACCTCAGCCATCTTTTTCTTCTCATAGCACCAGATATGTTTTATTACTGTAGGTTTCTTTGCTCCCAGAATGAGAGTCCAGCAATAAACCCGTCCTACAGAATCAGGGAAAACAATAGCCGAGTCAATAGGCTGGCGACTCTCCACGCCCGTAGTTAAAGTAATCTTAGCTACTTTCAATTCGGGCCTCTCCGTTGCCGGAGCAGGCTCTCCCTTCACTTCTTCTCTGGGGGCACATGCCATAAATACCGCTAATCCCAAAGCAATAACCAAAATCCTTTTTGCTTTAAAAGAAAGCATCTCCTTCACCTCCATTATCTCTCAATTTTCAACTGTAGTTCTTTAAGTTGCTCCTCAGTAACAGAAGAGGGAGATCCGGTTAAGAGAGAGGTCGCTCTCTGGGTCTTGGGAAAGGCAATAACATCCCTTATCGTCTCCTTTCCGGCCATGATCATCACCAGCCTGTCCAAGCCTAAAGCAATCCCCCCGTGAGGCGGAGCTCCATACTCCAGGGCCTCCAGGAAGAAACCAAACTTGGAGGACATCTCCTTTTCGCCAATCCCCAGGAGTCGAAAGACTCTCTTCTGGAGTTTGCTATCATGAATTCTGATGCTTCCTGTCCCAAGTTCCACCCCATTGAGGACCAGATCATAGGTTTTAGATCTCACCTTTAGGGGTTCCCTTTTAAGAAGCCTCAGGTCCTCTTCTTTGGGCATGCAGAAGGGATGGTGCATAGCCTTGAACCTTTTCTCTTCCTCATCAAACTCTACTAAGGGGAAATCAATTACCCAGAGGAACTTGTACTCCTTTTTATCAACGAGCCCCATTTTCTTGCCCAGGGCTAAACGAACCTGGCCTAAAGCCTCGTTTACTATTTCCGGTTTATCAGCGATAAAGAGTAAGAGATCACTTTCTTCTGCTTTCATCTTTTTAATCAGGCTACTTCCTATCTTCTCGCTGAAGAACTTAGCGATGGGGCTTTTCAGTCCCCCTTTTGTCACCTTAAACCAAGCGAGGCCCTTTGCCCCGTAGACCAGAGCAAGCTCGGTGAGCTCCTTTATTTCCTTAAGACTGAGTTTTTCTCCTTTGGGAACCTTTATTCCCTTAATGGACTCTGCTTTCTTAAATATCCTGAAGTCCGATTTTTTCCCAACCGCGGTAACATCGATGAGTTCCAGGCTGAATCTCGTGTCTGGCTTATCCGAACCGAATTTATTCATCGCCTCCTGATAGGTAATAATGGGAAAGGGTCTCTTTATTTTGACTCCCAGAGTGGTCTTAAAGAGATAGAGCATCATCTCTTCTATTAAAGCGTAGATGTCCTCTTGTTCTACAAAGGAGGCCTCAAGGTCTATCTGGGTATGTTCTGGCTGTCTATCGGCTCTCAAGTCCTCGTCCCGAAAACATTTGGCAATCTGGAAGTATTTGTCAAAGCCGGCGACCATGAGCATCTGCTTAAATAACTGAGGAGACTGGGGAAGGGCAAAGAATCTTCCTGGGTTTACTCTTGAGGGAACTAAATAGTCCCGGGCCCCTTCTGGGGTACTCTTGGTCAAGACGGGAGTCTCGATCTCTATAAAGTCCTTCTTATCTAGAAAGTCCCTTATGGCCTTAGCCACCCTATGTCTCAATATGATATTTTTCTGCATAGGCCTTCTGCGCAGATCGAGATATCTATACTTTAATCTCAAGTCCTCAGAGGCCTTTACCCTATCAACAATCTCAAAGGGTGGGGTCTGGGACTTATTCAGGATGTTTAGTTTTGAGGCCAGAACCTCAATCTGGCCCGTGGGAAGGCTTTTATTTACTGTTCCTTTGGGTCTCTGAGAGACCTTTCCTTTAACGTTTAAGACATATTCGCCTCTTAATTCATGGGCCTTCCTATGTGCTTCTTTTGATATTTTGGGGTTGAAGACCACCTGGGTAATCCCCTCCCGATCCCTGAGATCGATGAAGATAAGTCCTCCATGATCCCTTCTCTTCTGGACCCAGCCGCAAAGAGTAATCTCTTTCCCAATATCCTTCTTCTTTAATTCTCCACAGGAATGGGTTCTCATCGCCTTTTTGCCTTCTTCTTAATTAAAAGGTGGGACTCAATGGGATAGAACTGGGTGGCGGCTTGCTTCAATTCATCCGCTGTTGATTTGGGGAAGGATATTACTTCCACTCTCACTCCTTTTCCCTTTAGCATATTCACTAAATCGACAAAGTCTCCATCCCCAGAGACCAGGATCATAGCATCTATTCTATCTGCTAACGATATACTATCGATGGCAATCCCCATGTCCCAGTCCCCTTTCCTCGTTCCATCGGGACGAATCTTTAGATCCTTGGACTTCACTTCATAGCCCGTACGAGAGAGCATATCGATGAAGTTCTTCTGATCAATACTCTCGGTCTGAACGATATAAGCAATGGCCCTTATTAGCCTTCTTCCCTTGACCGCAGATTCTAAGAGTTTTGTGAAGTTTAACTTTGCCCCGTACTGATGCTTTGCCGAGTAGAACATATTCTGGACATCGACAAAGACCCCTACCTTCTGATATTTTGATAACTTAGTCATTTCTCCCTCACTTCGTTCGGAAGTTTACAGTTTACCCCGTAAGACTTTTAGCTAAAGACTTCTTTAATCGGCTATATAACTATTATTCACTACTATCAAACCTAAGAATTGGCAATAACTTTTCTAAAAAGTCTAACGGGGTTTATAGTGAACAGTTTATAGGTAGCTGGTTATTGTATGCTGTCGTTTCTTAACTCTTAGAAACCAAAGCGCCTTCCTAAGAACCACAGGATTATTGCAATTAGAAGCATAAATGGGAAGATTTTTAAGACTTTATGGTCTAGAGCTTTTCTTTCTGCCTCAGTTAATGTTGGTATTAAATCGGAATTTTCATATACAAGCAACTTAGGTAAGAACATAGGATTTTTAATTACAAAAGAAAAAGTATGCAATGCTATAAGTAGTAGGACGATAACTACAGGTGTAATTATCAATAAGATAGGGGTTACAAAACTTACACCTATAAGCAGAAATAAAAGACCTGAAATTGCAAACCAAATGCTTATTTTCTTTCTTTCCCGCCAACATAAAATATAACTTACTAAGATTGAGATACCACATATAAATGCACAAGTAGCAGGAATCCAAGAAACTTTCGCAAGCTGTTCTTTATTTAGGAAAACTTCTGGGGGAAGATATTTCAGTAAATACACTGGAAAAATAAGGTATAAAAACAGGCTAAAACATACCCCACATAAAAGAAAAAGGGCAGCTTTTTTATTCATTTTTGTTTACTCCTGCTATTCTGCTTATCTTTTCTACTATCCTCTTTAAAGCTATTTCTTCCTGTTTGCCTGTGGTCATCTCTTTAAGTAGCGCTTTTTTCTTAGTGAGTTCTTCTTCCCCCAGGATAAGGACATATCTTGCCCCCAATCTATTTGCCAATCTCAGCTGACTCTTGAGACTTTTGGAAGATAAACTTCCTTCTACCTTTAGATTCTTTTCTCTCAATCTCTGGACTAAACCGAAGCCTTTCTTACTTGCCCTCTCTCCTAGCAAAGCAAGATAGATATCTATGCCCTCCTCAACCGGGGGCCTAACTCCTGCTCTCTCTAGGGCCAGGATTAATCTATCCGTACCCAGGGCAACTCCTACTGCCGGGGTGGAAGGTCCTCCCAGATCCTTAATCAGGTCATCATACCTTCCCCCAGCAGCAATAGCATTCTGGGCCCCCAACTCTCTACTGGTAATTTCAAAGGCTGTCCTAGTATAGTAATCCAGGCCTCTTACCAATCTGGGATTGATGACATATTCAATCTTTAAGATATCTAAATACCTCTTTACCTCTTCTAAAGTCTCTTTGCAGTTTTCACAGAGATAGTCGGATATTGCTGGAGCTTGGGCGATATACTTCTGACACCCCTTGCTCTTACAGTCCAGGATGCGTAAGGGATTCTTCTTGTAACGCCTTTTACAATCGTCACAAAGAGAATTTAATTTCTTTCCAAAATAGTCTTTTAACGCCTTTTTATATTCTGGCTGACATCTCCGGCAGCCAGCACCATTCAATTGAAGGATGAGGTCCTTTAGTCCCAACTTCTTAAGAAGGGTCATAGTGAGGGAGATTATCTCGGCATCGCTTGCTGGGGAGTCGCTTCCTATAGTCTCTACTCCAATCTGATAGAACTCCCGGTATCTACCTGCCTGAGGTCTTTCATACCTATAGAATGGCCCAATGTAATATAACTTGACTGGGGTAGGAAGCCTATTCTCTAAGTAAGCCCTTACGATAGGAGCTGTCCCTTCCGGTCTTAAGGTAAGAGACCTTCCCTTTCTATCTCTAAAGGTATACATCTCCTTGGCCACGATGTCTGTGGCCTCACCAATGCTTCGGCTAAAGAGGGGAGTCTCTTCGAATAGGGGGGTTCTTATCTCCTGGAAGCCGAAGTTTTCCAGTATTCTTCGGGAAACATTCTCGATATACTGCCATTTCTTTATCTTACTGGGCAGAATATCCCTCGTTCCCCTTACTTTTCTTACCTTCATTCCTCGCTCCCTGTAGTCGCTCGTGTCCGATGTCCAATGTCAACTTTGGACTTAGAACTTTGGACTATTGACTAATTAAATAGTATATCTCATTTCTCCTTAATTGTCAAATTAAAGGGGAAAGCCCCGTTTAAAGACAGGGCTTTCCCCTCTATCAGCAAGAAATACTATTCTATGTCCTTTGTCCTTACTTTATAAACTTGACGGCCGTGCCTTTCACGATAGTGGTGTGTTTACTGAACAATCCCAATACCGAGGTAATCTTTTGATCCACTTGAACATCGATCAGGGCATCGGCCCGAGCACGTCTGAGAGCATCCTGGTAGGCCTCACTGGCACCAGCGTTTCCCGCAGCAGCTATTCCTAAGACGCCAATCGCTGATGATGTCCCTTCTGCTGGACCGATTACCTTATACTCCGGATAGTTAGCAGCTGCTACACCGACTGGACCAGTAGCGCCGGTATATATCAGCCCTGTAGGTACTGAGGCTACCGGGCTGACCATTGCGCAACCGATAACGAAGATAAGCGAAACCATACAGCACATCCCAATAAGTATCCTCATTCTCATATCTTTCACCCCCTTTTTTACTTCATGTCGGAAGGAAACTTGTTTCGGAAGTCAGCGGGCAGACTATACCAGCTGAAATCTCCGATAAGTCTTTTCAAAGTTCCTCCTCTTCTAACGAATTTGGGGCCAGAGGCATCTACTCGAGTAAACTGGTAATTATCTACCAGGGCATAGACCTTGTAGCTATCCACGCCCCAGGAACTGGTATAGGCAATGACAAAACCTATCCTTCCATGGTTTCTCAAAGTAAGGGCTACCAGGCTGACATTCACCATAATATCTTTGTTGTCTTGGAAGAAGTATCTTGCCGCTCCCTGACGATAGAGTTTGGCCCAGTTGGTTGGTTTCAACAGATCGGCGGCAGCGGACCCGGAACCAGAAGCCATCTTGGCCACCCTGCTCCCGAAGAGCTTTATGATAGTATCCCTGTCTCTCTGGTTATTATTCATCATGACGATACCCACGCTGGTATACTTCTTACTGGCCACTAAGGAGTTGTTAAATCTTGATAACTCATTGAAGTACCCGGCATAGGCACCAGAAGTCAAGAAGAGTAGCATGAGACAGATTACTACCAAACGAAACTTTATATGCTTCATTCTCTTCACCCCCTTTCATATACGGATTACCGCAGATAAACATGGATTTCAACGTTAAATGATTCTACTTCTGGTCTTCACTGATAGTATACTAAATTGATTTATAAATGTCAAAAATTATTGGGAGCGGGATTCTAATTCTTTCAGGATGGCTTCTGCTGTCTTGCCTAAGGGCTCATGGATGACCACCCCAGCCTCTCCATCGTATCCGGTAGCCATCTTATTCATGATGACTAGTTTTGCGCCGCTCCCCAGAGCAACTGCTGGTAGGTCACTGGCTGGAGTAACGACCAAAGAAGAGCCTAAAACTAACATGAGATCACATCTCCTTGCCACATCTAATGATTTGCCATATTCTTCAGGAGGAAGGTTATCCCCGAATAGGATGATATCTAGTTTAATGACCTTTTTACAATCATCACACCTTGGGGGAAGTTTCCCCTCCTTCAACTTCTTCATAATCTCTTCCATTTTATACTTCTTTCCACAGCCCATACAGGTTCCGGTCCTCAGGTGTCCATGGATCTCAAAGACGGTCTTTGAGCCTGCTTTCTGATGTAATCCATCTATATTCTGGGTAATAACTGCTTTGAGTAATCCTTTCTTTTCTAAGATAGCGAGCATTCTATGGGCTGGATTGGACTTAGCTGCTAAGAGATCTCCAAACATGACCATCCCATGCTCATATAGGGCCTTGGGGTTTGTCTTGAAGGCCCAGGTGGAAAAGGCCTCCGCCGGTAACTTCTCCCACAATCCCTTTCCCGGAGTCCTGAAGTCCGGAATCCCGCTCTCCGTACTTATTCCCGCTCCGGTCAAAGCCACGGTATATTTAGAACTTAAAATTAAATCCACTACTTTCTTAATCTTTTTCATCTCATTTCCAGAGAAAGATTATCCCCTCCCGGGCAAAACGGTGGAGACCTTCCTTCTTCGCCATCTCCAATGCTTCTCGGTACTCCTCAGCAGTAGGGGGTCTATTGAGTAATGGATATTCATGAGCCTTATACTCTGGACGGTACTGGGCCATGACATTGACATAACTATCCTTTGAGAGTTCCCGGGCAATGAAGCGCATGGCCTCCTTTGTTCCCGCAAGATTATTCGGTAGAACTAGATGCCTGATGAGAAGTCCTCTTTGAGCGACGCCATTCTCAATCACCAAATCCCCTACCTGGTGGTGCATCTCTCTTAATGCCTTCCTAACAACCTCTGAATAATCACTGGCATCGGATGAATATTTCTTAGCAATCTCTGAGTTAGAGTATTTGATATCTGGCATATAGATGTCAAAGATCCCGTCTAATAATTTCAAGGTTTCTATCTGATCATAGCCACCGGTATTATAGACTAACGGGACATTCAATCCCTTCTCAATAGCGATCTCTAAGGCAGCCAATATCTGGGGGACAAAGTGGGTGGGGGTAACGAAATTTATATTGTGACATCCCCTTTTTTGCAGGGAAAGCATCTGAGAGGCAAACTCCTCTAAGGATATTTCTCTGCCTTCACCTAAATGGCTGATGGTATAGTTCTGACAGTAGATACAACATAGATTACACCAGGTTAAGAATATGGTCCCTGAGCCACGGGTGCCAACCAGGGGAGGTTCTTCGCCAAAGTGGGGGCCAAAACTTGAGACAATGGGAAGAGCCCCCGACTTGCAGAACCCTTTCTCT
>JAUWXM010000072.1 GCA_030616365.1 bacterium
GGTTCTTTTCTGATCGGCTCTGTCTTTGCCCTTGGCTGGAGCCCCTGCGTAGGACCGATACTTGCTTCTATTCTGACCTATGCTGCTACCCAGGAGACCCTATCTCAAGGGATTCTTCTCTTGGGTCTCTATTCCCTGGGCCTGGGGGTTCCCTTTCTACTAACCGCCTTGGCCATTAATACCTTCTTAAATTTCTTCCAGAAGATAAAAAGATACCTTAGAGGGATATCAATAGCAAGTGGACTATTCCTCATTATTGTGGGTCTCTTAATCATATTTAGGGGAGGGATAACCCAAAGGGTTAGTAGTGAATCCCGTCCCCTTGAAAAGGGGCGGGGTGAACCTCTTAAACATATCCTAAGGAGGGTCGGTATGGAGATAATATTAACTGAAGATAACTTTCAGAAAGAGGTCTTAGAATCTGATGTTCCGGTCTTGGTCGATTTCTGGGCCGAGTGGTGTGCCCCCTGTCTCATGATCGCTCCTACAATAGAGGAGATCGCTCAAGAGTACCCTGGAAGGTTGAAGGTAGGCAAGTTAAACGTTGATGAGAATCCAGCCATTGCTGCCAAATATAATATTCAGAGCATCCCCACTCTTCTCATCTTTAAAGAAGGTAAGGTAATAGAGCAGATCATAGGTGCTTTGCCAAAGAAAGCTCTGAAATCCAAGATAGAAGTGATTCTCTAATGGAACTGGAAGAGATAAAGAAAGAGATCAAAAGAAGACTTGAGAAATATGTGAAGGAGAGTCCCTATAGATTTAACCCGGATAAAGAAAAGGTAGAACTTATTCTGAACGGGCTTGCTAAGAGAAAAGAAAAGTTGGGATTCGCTTACTGTCCCTGCCGGGTTCCTTCTGGAGATAAGAAAGAAGATGAAAAGATTATCTGTCCCTGTGCCTATCACAAGGAAGAGATTGCTAAAGATGGCATCTGCCTCTGTGGATTATTTGTAGGAAAGGAAAGATAATATGGCGAAACTAAAGAGAGGGCTGGTTCACCCTCGCCCCTCACAAAGGGGCGGGGTTCAAGTCTATACTGGTAATGGTAAAGGGAAGACCACCGCTGCCTGGGGGCAGGCGATACGGGCCTCTGGCCAGGGATTAAGAGTAGGCATCATTCAATTCTTCAAAGGAAAAGACTCAGGCGAAGTGAAAATGGCAAGGAAATTAAATCTAAAGGTCCATTCTTTCTGTCCTGTTCATCCTTTCTTCGGTGGAAAAAAAGAGAAACTAAAGAAGGAATGCCAGGAGGGTTTAGCCTTTGCTAAAGAAATGATTCAGAGTAAAAAATATGATCTGATCATTCTGGATGAGATAAATATCGCTATGAGGGATAGACTGATAGAAGTAAACGAGGTCTTAGATTTAATAAAGAAGAAGCCAAAGGAAGTAGAATTAATCCTTACTGGAAGAGGAGCAAAAAAGAAGATAATTGAGGCCGCAGACTTAGTAACCGAGATGAAAGAAGTGAAGCACCCCTATCAGAAAGGAATAAAGGGGAGGAAAGGAATCGAGTACTAATTCCGAATAGATATGCACGATAGAGGTTTACGGTTAACGGTTTACAGTGTACGGTAAAAAACAATGAAAAAGAGAACTTTAGTAATCATCTCAATCATTGGTATTCTAATCATTGGCGTCCCAATTACTGCTGTCGTTTGGTATCACCAGTTTCTTCAAAAATATGTATTGATGCTTCCGGATACACCAGGGGTTTTCGAAAGTATAAAATTGGGGGATGAATATTCTTCCCAAGGGCGGTTTAAAGAGGCAGAGGATGCCTTTCAGAAGGCTATAGAATTAGATCCTAATTCCGCACTGTCTTATCATGAGCTTGGAATGTGTTATGTTAAGCAAGAAAGATATGATGAGGCAACTGAGATGTTCAATAAAGTTTTAAAAATAAATCCACGCCATAGAGGGACTCAACTCATGCTTAGTTCCATTGAAGTAATGAAAGAAGCAAACGTATCCATAGAACGCAGCAAACTATTATTGAAAGAGTCAGGTATTACTAAAGAAGATTTAATAGAAGGCGCTATAAAGTCTGGCATGACCAGAGAAGAAGCTGAAGAACTTTTTCTTGAATAAAACACTCACTAAAAATCTCTCCAAATAAAAAGCCCCCAAATTGGGGGCTTTTTTACTATCTTTAAGGTTAAAATATATAAATTGAGGCCAAAAACGGCCAAAAGAGGGCTATTTTTGAGGTTTTTAGGTTTGTTTTTGGGCTTTTATGGGCTCTTTTTGGTAGTTTCTGTGATAATTTCCTCCATTTCTCTATGGATTCTTCCATTTGAGGCTAATATCTCTCTTTCATGGATATCGAGTCTATCTCCTCTAAAGTCTGTTACTCTTCCACCAGCCTCAGTAACGATGAGGCTTCCTGCCGCCACATCCCAGGGGGCAAGTTGCTCCTCCCAGAAGCCATCGAAACGACCATTGGCAGTATAGCAGAGGTTCAGGGCCGCTGCCCCATCTCTCCTCACCCCTTGAGCATTTACCATGAATTCTCTATAAATCTTGAGATACTCATCTGCCTTCTCCCTTCTATCATAGGGAAAGCCAGTGGCTAAGAGACTCTTATCTAATTTATCTATCTTGGAGACAGAGATTTTCCTTCCGTTTAAAGTAGCTCCCTCTCCCTTCTCTGCTAAGAATAGTTCATCGGGAACCGGATCATAGACTACTCCTAATACGACCTCACCGTTTTTTTCCAAAGCAATAGAGACGCAGTATCTGGGATAGCCATGAACATAGTTCGTCGTCCCATCCAAGGGATCTATTATCCATTTGTATTGATTGCCCTTCTCTTTTATTCTGCTTTCCTCAGTCAGGATATCGTAGGAAGAATACCTTTCCTTAATAATATTAATGATTCTCTCTTCTGCTTTCCTATCGATATCTGTGACCAGGCTCACCCTTCCTTTGTAATCAATCTTCCTTATCTTACCCAGATTTTCTTTTAATATATTCCCGGCCTCTTTCGCTGCTTTAATAGCAAGTTCCCTAAATTCCTTCATACCATCTTTCCCTCCGGGTCAGAGACCCTCTGGGTCGGCGACCCTAAACTGAGGTTAGCTACAGCATTCAGGGAGAGGTCTGATTCGATTCCTTCCTTTAGCTTGTAGTAGCCGCAGCAAGCGATCATAACCGCATTATCTGTGCATAATTCCTCTCTCGGATAATAGAGTCTTATGCCTCTTGCTTTTGTTTCTGCTCTCAACTTCTCTCTCAAACGGCTATTCGAGGCTACTCCCCCGGCCAAGACAATTCTTTCTATTCCCTTTATTCTCGCTGCTCTCAAGGTATTCTTGATAAGCATATCAACCACCGCTTCCTGGAAGCTGGCCGCAATATTGTGAACATCAGTTGATAAGTTAACAAGTTGATAAGTTGACAAGGGCTTTGACTTTTGACTTTTGACTTTGGACTTTGCCTCTCGTCCCGAGGGGACTCGAGATCCCCGAGGGGGACTTTGGACTTTATATTTGGTTACATAGTTGACAACTGCGGTCTTTATTCCGCTGAAGGAGAAGTCGAGCGTCTCTTTAGTCTTGAAGTATGACCTGGGAAAAGGGATTGCTTTGGGGTTTCCCTTCTTCGCTAACTCATCTATAATGGGTCCTCCCGGATAGCCCAATTTCAGGAATTTTGCTATCTTATCAAAGGCCTCTCCCGGCGCATCGTCCCTTGTCCTTCCCATTACTTCATAGACTCCGTGACCCTTGACATAGACCAAGTCTGAGTGGCCACCAGAGACGATTAATGCTAAGAAGGGGAACTTTAAGGAAGGATGTTCTAAGTAATTGGCATAGATATGGCCCTCTAAGTGATTGATACCAACAAAAGGAAGGTTATTAGAATAGGCGATGGCCTTTGCTGTAGAGAGACCGACTAATAATGCTCCTACCAATCCCGGACCATAAGTTACTGCTATTCCATCCAGACGAGAAAAACCAATCTTTGCCTCTGTTAGTGCCTCAGAGATGGCAGGATTTATTAATTCCAGGTGTTTCCGGGAAGCGATCTCTGGAACCACCCCCCAGAACTTCCTATGAATAGCAACCTGGGAGGCAATGACATTTGATAGAATCTTCTTCCCATCCTCTACTACCGATGCTGCTGTCTCGTCACAAGAGGTCTCAATTCCCAGAATAAGCAAAACAACCTCCAAAGGTATCAAGTTAATGCGTTGACGCGATTCTTCCGCATTTCAATAGTAAGTATATCATACTTCTCTAAAAAGCAAAAGAAAAAGCCCTAAAGATTTACTTCAGGGCTTTTGCACTAACAGGGTTTTATTATTCTGTTATCTTATTATGTTCTGGACCAAGCAATTCCTGCATCTCTTTGGGTCTTTCTGGATACTTTGGGGGTAGATTGTAGCGGAAGGATAACTCTCCCAATTGGCTACTGAAACTCTCTATGACCAAGTTAATGTATTCAGTGTCAGGAGTAATAAAAGGCTCCCCATTTTCCAGTTCCTTGGGAAAGTAGATTCCAAAAGATGAGTTTTTATTCATATAATTAACTGTATATATATAACCCTTCTTTTTAGCTCCCAACTCTGTTACATGGTCAATTTTAACCACCTGCCCCCTATCGTTCTCTAAATATAAATAATCTGGTAGGTTCTTTGGGATGCTTAATTCTAAATCGTCGTTCAGCAACCTAAAAGTGAGCATAAACGAGTGGTATGGACTTACTGAGGAGAACTTAACCTCTTCTTTTATTTTTTCTTTTATATCTTTAGGAGGACATTTCTCATATACCAATCTTTCATACTTCCAGGCAATCGTATGTTCTATAGTGTCCCTCCCAGCATAGATTTCAAATCCATTCTTTCTTGCAGTTTTTTTCAAAACCTCTCTAACCATTGTTGTATACCTGGTTAGCAAGTCGAGTCTTTTGATATTTTCATTACTCATTTTTCCCATCGTATGACCAATGTTTACCAGGCTTATCACCATTATTAAACCAATTACCACTAATAAATTTTTCTTAGGCATTGAAATATCCTCCTTTTAGATTTTCTTAATGATCCCAGTTGGCTCCGCCCTTAGACCAATCGGCTTTCTCATGAGGTTTCCTTCTTTCCGC
>JAUWXM010000007.1 GCA_030616365.1 bacterium
TGGTAGTTGCAAATGTACCGTATTCATGGAACAGGAGGTCATCTCCCGACAGAATACCCATAGGAAGAATGACCTGGTGGCCAGCCTCTGTCATGCCATTGCCCACAACTACTTGAATGAATTCAAGATTGGGGATAAGAATGGAAAACATATCTTCCTCCAGGGAGGGGTGGCCCTGAATAGAGCAGTGGTGGTTGCTCTCCAGTATCTGACCAAAGCCCATATCACGGTACCCCCTCACTGCGAGGTCATGGGGGCTATCGGGGCGGCCCTCCTGGCAAAGAAGATGTATCAGGGAAAGACAAACTTCGTGGGCTTCAAGAAATTGAAAGGAAGAACCTACTCCTTGAAGTCTTTTGAGTGTAAGGGATGTGCCAATGTATGTACTGTCAAGATGGTTGAGATAGAAAATGAGGGGATCACCTACTACTATGGCGACCGGTGTCAAAAATACCAGAAAAGCGCCGGTCAGCTATCGGTTAAAAATAACCTTCCTGACCTATTCCAGAAAAGGGAGAGACTGCTTACCCGGGCTCATGAGACTAAGACAAAGAGAAATGGAGTAAAGATCGGCATGCCAAGACTCTTCTCAGTATACTATGACCTCTTTCCTCTCTGGCAGGCCTTTTTTACTGAGTTAGGATACCGGGTGATTACCTCAGAGATAACGAATAAGAGGCTTTTGGCCAAGGGCTCTGATGGCATCCTATCCGATACCTGTCTTCCTTTAGAGATGCTAACCGGTCACATAAGGAATTTATTGGAAAAGGGTGTTGACTATATCTTCCTACCCAGCGTCATCGATATGCCCAACAGGAAAGAGGATAGAAAGACCTATCTCTGCCCCCTTGTCCAGGCCTCCCCCTATATGGCAAGAGTAACTACAGAACTGGGCAAGAAGTTGCTCACCGTCCCCATCCATTTCCATAAGAAGAGATATAACCTGGAAAGGGCCATGATGGAGATTGGGAGAACCCTGGGCCAGAACCCCAAGAGTGTAAAGAGGGCATTGAGCAAGGGCCTGACATCTCTCACCCATTTCAATGAGGAGATAGAGAAGAAGGGAAGAGAGATATTGGAGAATATTGGGGATTATTCCCTTCCCGTGGTCATCGTGAGCAGAAGTTATACCATTGGTGATCCAGGAATAAATGTTGATCTACCGAGGATGCTTCTGGATCTGGGTGCCCTACCCATCCCCCTCGATTTCTTACCATTGGAGGAGCAAGACCTGGGGACTTATGAAAATAAAGTTAACTGGAGTTATGGTCAGAAAATCCTGCGGGCTGCAGAACTAATAAGGAAGACTCCGCGGTTGAACGCTGTCTATTTCTCTACATTTGCCTGTGGCCCAGACTCCTTCCTGACCACATTCTTCAAGAATAGGATGGGAGGGAAGCCATTTCTAAACCTTGAGGTGGGAAAGACTACCGCTCAGGCTCATGTGCGCACAAGATGTGAGGCATTCCTGGACAGCATCAGAGAAAGGGTGGGAAAGATTCGCCAGCTAAGTTTTAAAAGTAAAGAGGTTTCTTCTCCCACTAAACCAGGGAAGAGAAAATTGCTCATCCCCTATATGGACGAGGATGCCCATGTCCTGGTTGAGGCTCTGAAACTTATAGGGGTTGAAGCCGAACTCTTGCCCAGATCATCAGACGCCACATTAACTCTGGCCAACAGATTCATATCAGACAAGACATGCCTGCCCACCAGGGAGACCGCAGGGGATTTCTTAGGTTATGTGCTCCGGCACCCTTGCCATCCAGATAAGATTGCTTTCTTTAACATGCAGGCGGATGGTTCCTGTAGACAGAAGTGCTATTACTTATTGCAGGAACAGACCTTGAGGGAATTGGGCTTTGAGGTTCCCATAATAACCCCTGAGCCAGGCTCCATCAATTACTGGAAGGGGTTTGAACTAGTAAATGGGGGAATAAAGATCAGCAAGATAAGAGGGTTTAGATTTCTTCTTAGATTCTGGAAAGGCTTGGTGGCCATGGAGGTTATTAGACAATATGTCAGGGAGAGGCGTCCCTATGAATTAGTTCCCGGCAGCACTGATAGAGCATTTGAAAATAATATGAATTTAATACTGGAAGGGATACGGGAAGGCAATATAGCCTCCAGAACCTATAAACTCTTCAAGCTGATAGAAAGGGTTCCTATCGGCAGAAAGGAAGAGAGGGTTAATATCGGGATTGTGGGGGAGGCCTATGTCAGAGTCCACGAGCATAGCAATGAATACATGGTCAAAAGAATAGAATCCCTAGGCGGTACAGTCATCCTGCCCATGACTGGTTCCTTTCTGAACTATGCCTTTGAGGTCATAGCAAAGAAACATCCTATTTTGAAACCCCTAAAATACCTCCAGGAATTCCTGGAACATCAGGTCACTAAGAAGATCCGTCACCAGCTACTCTTCCCGGAGCCGAAGGCTAAAAAAATGTTAGCCGCGGCCTCCGGCTACCTTCACCTTTCAGCAGATAGTGAGGCCCTGGAGGGAACCGGTCTGGCGCGACTCTATATCGCATCCAGAAAGATTCACGGGATACTCTCCCCCGTCCCCTCCTACTGTATGCCGGGAGGGATTCTCCAATACATGCTGGAGAAGATGCACCGAGAATTTAAGATACCGGTGCTCACCTTAAGAATGGATGGGGTTCATGATCCAAATACTAGGACAAATCTGGAAGTCTTCATGCATAAAGCAAGGCGCTACAGGGCGCATTTAGAGGGAAAATAAAGAAAATGGGCTGAAAAAGGGGAAATTTAAGGTGAAGAAAGTTTTATTATTAGCAATTCTAATTTTAGTGAGCCTTATTCTGGTTGGCTTTAGAGATAATCCCGATCCTAAGATTCGGGTGGCTATTCTTTTAGATGCTTCATCTGTAAAGATATCTGCTACGGGAAGATTTAAAATCTTTGCTCCTGGAAAGTTGGAGGCCGTGGCTACTGGCGATGAGAATTCTATCTATATGATTCGGCCTGGCCTCTTTGGTCTAAAGATGGAGGGACCAGAGGAGTATGGAGATATCTTGGAGGTTAAGCCCTTAGGGGATTCTTTTATAAGAGTAAATAACCGGACCTATCGAGGAGAGATAGAGGCTAGAAAGAGAAATGATACCTTACTAGTCATTAATGAGGTGGACTTGGAGGAGTATCTCTATGGAGTGATGAAGCACGAGATATCGCCTGCTTGGCCCATAGAAGCGGTAAAGACCCAGGCCGTAGCTGCCAGAAGTTTCGCTTTGAATAAAAAACTAAAGAACATCGGTAAGCCCTATGACTTATGTGCCACTATTACCTCTCAGGTATATGGTGGCTTATCTGGCGAAGACCCCAGGTCTAATAAGGCCATTGATGAAACCAGAGGGGAGATACTTATCTATCAAGGAAAACCAATAGCTGCCTATTATCATGCTACCTGTGGAGGGGAGACAGAGGATGTAGAGGATGTCTGGGGCGGAAGACTACCCTATCTGGAGAGTGTCAGATGCAAGTACTGTAAGGATTCTCCTCACTATGAGTGGGAAGAGAAGTTAAGCCTTTTAGAGATCAGCAATGCCTTGAGCCATAAAGGGATTAGTGAGATTGAGTCTATAGAGGTCTATAAAAGAGGGGGCACAGGAAGAGTGGTAAAATTGGTTGTAGAGGATGAATTCGGTAAGCATATTATTTCTGGGAATCATTTTCGGATGGCTCTCGGTCCTAATCTAATTAGGAGCACCCTCTTCAAGATGAAAAAGAAGAGAGGGAGGGTTGAATTTAAGGGGAAAGGCTGGGGGCATGGAGTGGGGATGTGTCAGTGGGGAGCAAGGGGAATGGCAGAAAAAGGCTATAATTATAGGGAAATTCTAAAACATTATTACTTCAATGTTAAAATAAAGAAAATGGATAATAGATAAGAAAAACGAATCTATATAAAGGGAGGTATAGAATGAATCAGGCATACGCCATGGCACGACCAGAGGGAGCGGCCCCTGGGGCAGCAGGAGGTTTGGGACCTTTTCTTCCCATAATCTTAATCTTTATCATCTTCTACTTCCTCCTCATCCGACCTCAACAGATAAAGCAGAAGAAACACAGGGAGATGCTACAGAATCTGGAAAGGGGAGATGAGGTAGTAACCAATGGTGGGGTTCATGGGACTATTGTGAGGATCAAAGAGGATGTCATCACCTTAAAAGTAGCAGAGAAGATGGAGATTCAGGTTTCCAAGAGCGCCATCGCCCACCGCAAAAAGAAATAGTAAGTAGCATATTGCATATCGCTGGTCGCAGGTCGCTTTAGAAACGATAAGCGACAAAGTCCCGATTGCATCGGGACTCAATTTAGCGCTTGGGCGGACTTTTAGCGTCTTGGCGGTTGCAAGGAGGGAGATTATGCCAAAAATTACTTTGAATAATGTGGTAAAGAACGAGAAGGTAAGAGCCTATCTGGAAGGAGCGAATAGACAATTAGGAGCCATAGGCTATACAGAGCATGGCCACCGCCACGCTGACCTCACAGCAAAGATTGCCAGAAACATCCTTCTTCGCCTAGGGTATAGCAAGGGCGAGGCAGAACTGGCTGCTATCGCCGGCTATTTGCATGATATCGGCAATGTGGCGGGAAGGACGAACCATGGCCAGGCAGCAGCCATCTTAGCCTCCCGTATCCTGGGAGAGATGGGGATGAAAGAAAAAGATATCGCAATCATCATGGGAGCGGTGGGGAATCATGAGGAGGAGATTGGAGAACCCCCTTCCCCTCAGGCAGCCGCCTTAGTCATCGCAGATAAATCGGATGTTCATAGGTCACGGGTGAGAAATCCCAACATAGCCACCTTTGACATTCATGATAGGGTGAATTATGCTGCAGAGCACTCCTTCGTTAGGGTGGACGAAAAGAAGAAAACCATCGCCCTGGAGCTGACCATTGATACCAAGATTTCTCAGGTTATGGAGTACTTTGAAATCTTCTTATCCCGGATGATGATCAGTAGAAGAGCCGCCAAGGTCTTAAAGTGTGACTTCAAATTAGTAATTAACGGAGTGAAGCTCCTCTAAATAGTTGACAAGTTGATAAGTTGATAAGTTAATAAGTAACAAAGTATGCTTCAAGTCTCAAGCCGCAAGCCTCAGGCTTCAAATTAATGCAGGAGTTAGGTAATGAAGTATCTTTGACCTGCAGCTTGTAGCCTGAAGCCCCTAACTTGTTTCCTTGTTAACTTGTATACTTATCAGGAGAAGGAAGAATGGATAAAAATAGACTCGTCAAATTATTGACCATTATTCTGGTAATCGGCCTTGCTCTATGGCAACTCTATCCCAGTCTTAAGTATTATAAATTGAGTCCAGAAGAGAGGGAATTAGAAAAGGAGTTAAAAGATAGAGCCATCCATCTGGGCCTGGACCTCCAGGGAGGAATGCATCTTGTCTTAGAGGTGGACACCAAAGATATGTCAACCAAGGATGCTAATCTCGCTGTAGAACAGGCCTTGATTATTATAAGAAATCGAGTGGATCAATTTGGAGTAGCAGAACCTAAGATCCAAAGACAGGGGAAGAAAAGGATCATTGTTCAACTTCCCGGGATAAGGGATCCGGAGAGAGCCAAAGAGCTCATTGGGAAGACAGCCCTCTTAGAATTCAAAATAGTTAAAGATTGGGCAGATAGTAAAGAGAAACTTTTAGAGAAACTCTCTAATGAGATACCCTTGGGATACTATATTCCAGAGAGCAAGGAAGAGGAGGTCTTCTTAGTAGAGAAAGAACCAGCGCTAACGGGAAGGGAATTATCCACTGCCGCCCCAGAGATCTACGAGGCGCGACCCGAGGTCTCTTTAGAGTTTACCAGAAAGGGGGCGGGAATATTCAAGGAGGTGACCGGGAAGCATGTAGGAGACCGATTGGCCGTTGTCCTCGATGATGTAGTCTATTCTGCCCCAGTAATCAGGGAGAAAATAACGGGTGGAAAAGCTCGCATTACTGGTCGCTTCACCATGGATGAGGCAAAGGATCTGGCGGTAGTCTTGAGGTGCGGTGCCCTACCCAGTTCTGTGGAGAAGATTGAGGAGCGGACGGTTGGCCCTTCCTTAGGCCTGGACTCTATAAATAAAGGAGTAAGGGCCGCTATCTTAGGATTAATCCTGGTTGCCCTCTTCATGCTTATTTATTATCGTTTCTCAGGCCTTATTGCTAACTTCGCTCTTTTTCTAACTCTCCTTCTTCTTATGGCTGCTTTAGCCGGCTTCGGTGCCACCCTTACCCTTCCGGGAATTGCTGGTATCATATTGACCATCGGTATGGCGGTGGATGCCAACGTCCTAATCTTTGAGAGAATGAAAGAAGAACTGAGAAGTGGAAAGTCGATCAGAGCCTCCGTAGAAGGGGGCTACACCAAAGCCTTTTTGACCATTATGGATGCCAACGTCACCACATTAATCGCTGCCCTGGTTCTCTTTCAATTCGGTACCGGTCCAGTGAAAGGCTTTGCTGTTACTCTATCCATTGGGATACTGGCCAGCATGTTCTCTGCCCTCATAGTCTCACGAGCCATCTTCGAATTCTTAACCAGTCGGCGAAGATTTAAGAGACTCTCCATGGCCAGCCTCATCGGCCCCACCAGAATAGATTTCATAAATAGGCGTAAGATCGCCTTTGCTTTTTCCCTCCTTCTAATTGTTGTTGGGCTGGTTTCTTTTGTGACCAAGGGGGAAGCGAGATTATTGGGAATAAAGAAGAACTTCGGCATTGATTTCCGGGGAGGAAGTTTAGTCCAATTCAGGTTCACCTCTCCCGTTAGTGCAAATGAAGGAAGGAAGGCTTTGAATGAGATCGGACTGGGAGCAAGCACCATCCAGCAGTTCGATGCTGGCAAGGGAATGATCATCAGAAGCACTAAAGATGCTGTTACTCCTATTGTAAGTAAGTTTTCCCAGGCCTTTAAATTAGAGGAGGTCCAGCGACGGGAGATGGTAGGTCCAGAGGTGGGTAGGGACCTAAGAAAGGCAGCCTTCCTTGCTCTATTCTGGGCTTTAATCGGGATACTAATCTACATTGCCTGGAGGTTTGAGTTCAGATTTGCCATCGCTGCCGTAATTGCTTTATTCCATGATGTCTTGATTACCATTGGCGCTTTTTCTTTAACTGGGAGAGAATTTTCCCTTCCCATCATCGCTGCTCTATTGACCATCGTTGGCTATTCATTGAATGATACTATCGTGGTCTTTGACCGAATACGGAGGAATACAAAAATACTGCGAAAAGAATCTTATCCCGTTATGGTCAATACCAGTATCAATGAGACTCTCTCTCGGACGCTTCTCACTTCGCTAACCACCCTGGTCGTTGTTTTATGCCTCTTCTTCCTGGGAGGAGAGGTAATCCATGACTTCGCCTTCGCCCTATTGATTGGCATTATCGTAGGAACCTATTCTAGCATCTTTGTTGCCAGCCCCATCCTTGTTGCCTGGCAAAAGAGAGCAAGGAGATAGGGGCTACAAGCTTCAGGCCGCAGGCCACGTTAAGGGGTTAGGGTAACGAAGCCCGTATCGGTTACGTTTAAAGGTTAGGTAATAGAATATCAGATTATCTGAAATCTCATTCTGGTATTTTGATGTTTTGATGCTCTTTTTTACGACTGACGTAACCCCTAAACGAAACGGGTCTCCTAACCGTAACCTATGGACGTAACCCTTATTTGTTGTCTGATTTGGAAGAAACTATGCATCTCGCAGGTAATATTATCTTCATCATTATCTTAGTTGCTGCCCTGATTGCTATTCCTCTTGGCATTCCGGGAACATTCGTTATCTTTTTAGCAAGTGTTATATATGGAGTAATTACCCGCTTCGCCCAGATTACCCAAACTTTAATCTGGATTCTTTTGGGAATTGCTCTCTTCGGAGAATTGATGGAATACTTCGCCGGAATATTGGGAGCGAAGAAGTTTGGGGCTTCTCGGGCAGGAATTATTGGAGCAATAGTCGGAGGGATTCTGGGCGGGATAGTGGGAACGGGGCTTCTTCCTCTTATCGGTTCCGTAATTGGACTATTAATTGGCGCCTTCTCTGGCGCCTTTTTTGTGGAACTGGCAATAAAGAAAAAGCCTGCTCAAGCATTGCGAGCAGGCTGGGGAACCTTTACCGGTAGGATTGGTGGTATCCTTACTAAGGTTATCTTGGGAATAGTAATGATAATCTTAATTTTGGTGAGACTTTTTTGAGGTATCGGAATTTCAACAAATTCCAATACCGATGATTAGGGGGTTTGGGGGAAAGAATCTGCTTGCCCCCAAGGGGTGACAGTGGAGTTCCGATCCAGTGAATCGGGACGGAACGCCAGAGGGGCAAAGCCCCTATGGAAGTATCCCCGAAGGGGATATCTTGAAGATGAGAGTTACTAAATATACCCTGATTGGCGAAGCCTTAAGAATGCATCCTGAGGCAAGGAAAATATTTGCCAAATATGGCCTGGAGCATATCCTTAGTATGGGGGCCTTAACAGAAACTATTGAGGCCATCGCCAGAATTAACGATGTCAATCCTCAAAGAATAGTTGAGGACCTGAATAACCTTCTAAAATAACGGCGCGCTTCGCTCTCCGCCGTCTTTTACTTATTAAAGTTCCGATACCTTAAAATAAACAGAATCTTTTAGTTTTATTCGCGTAGATTCGCGCTCTTTTTCTATTCGCGTTAATTCGCGTCCTTGTATTTTTTGCTTCGTGCTATTCGCGATGATTCGCGTCCTAGATGGCTTTCTTAACTTTTCCCTTTTTGAGGCACTTGGTACAGACATAGATTCTCTTGACCGTGCCGCCCATAATTACCTTTACCCTCTGGATATTGGGATGCCACTTTCTCTTGGATAATTTATGGGCATGGCTTATCTTATGACCTGACCTTATCCCTTTTCCACATATCTCACAGACTTTCATTTTTCACCTCTGCAACCGCAAAAACGCAAAATTTAACTTAAAGACGCAAAATTCAAATATTTGAAGCACAGATAACACTGTAGCATAAGAAGAAAGTCTTTGCAAGCAAAATCTATTAGCGAGGAGACTATGGCCGGAAGACTATCCGATTCTGTCCAATATGTAAAAGGGGTGGGACCCAAGAGGGTGCGTATCCTCAATAGATTGGAGATCGAGACCATTGAGAACCTCTTATATTACTTCCCCAGGACCCATTCCGACCGAAGCCACCCCAAACCCATCGCAGGCCTCTTGGATGGGGAATATGCCACTATAAAGGGAATGATTAAGGCCAGGAGTGTCATCAGGCCTAGAAAAGGCTTAGAGATCATTAAAGTAGCCATTGATGACGGAACGGGAATCGCCTATGCCGTCTGGTATAATCAGCCCTACCTAATAGAGTATCTGAAAGAGGAAACGAAGATAGCCATAAGCGGAACGATTGAAAAGAAATATAAGAAGACGGAGATTAAGAACTTTGCCTATGAGATAATTGAGGAAGGAAAAGAATTATTGAATACCTTAAGAATTGTTCCCGTCTATCACCTGACAGAGGGAATAAACCAGAAGTACTTAAGAACCATTATCAAAAGAGTCCTTGATGAATATGCTGCTTCCTTGCCTGAATTCCTGCCCCTTGATATCAGAAGGAGGAATAAACTAATAAGAATTTCGCAGGCAATAAATAGTATCCATTTTCCAAGAATAAGAAGAAATTGTCAGGATGCCCGAAGGAGACTGGTCTTCGATGAATTCTTTCTATTACAATTAGGAATTGCCCTGCGGAAGAAGAAAATAGAAGAAGTGGGAAAAGGAATAAGGTATAGGAAACCCGGGGAGCTTATTGGAAGGTTCTCTAAACTTCTTCCCTTTGAACTCACCTCTGCCCAGAGAAGAGTGATCAGTGAGATCATTTCCGATATGCAGCAAGATAAGCCCATGAACCGTCTCCTTCAGGGAGATGTGGGGAGCGGAAAGACTGTAGTTGCCGTCTATGCCCTGCTAAAAGCCATTGAGGATGGCTATCAGGGGGCGATTATGGCTCCCACAGAGATTTTAGCCCAGCAGCATCATCTTACCTTACAGGAACTATTAATTCCCCTTAAGATAAGGATAGAACTATTAATTGGGAGTATGAGTGAGAAGGAGAAAAAGGGAATTCGCAAGAAGATAGAGGAAGGAAAGGTAGATATCATCATCGGAACCCATATCTTGATTCAGGAAGCAGCAGAATTTGCTAAGTTGGGACTCATCATCATCGATGAGCAGCATAAGTTCGGGGTATTACAGAGAGCAACCTTGAGAAAGAAAGGCCTGAATCCTGATGTCTTAGTAATGACCGCTACCCCCATACCGAGAACCCTGGCTTTAACGGTCTATGGAGACCTCAATATCTCTGTCCTGGATGAAATGCCCCCAGGAAGGAAGGGGATTGCCACCTATGAGGTCCCTCGGGAACAGAGGAAGAATATCTACCTCTTCATTGAGAATGAAGTGAAAAAGGGGCGGCAGGCATACATCGTCTATCCTTTAGTCTCTGAATCAGAGAAGATGGGAGAGTTAAAAGCGGCCACCCAGATGCAGAAGCACCTTCAGAAGGAGGTCTTTCCCAACCTCAGAGTAGGTCTTATCCACGGCCAGATGTCTGGTGATGAGAAAGAGAGAATAATGAATGATTTTAAAAATAAGAAGATGGACATTCTGGTTTCTACCACAGTCATTGAGGTGGGGATCGACATCTCCAATGCTTCTATCATGCTCATCGAGGATGCTCAGCGCTTTGGCCTGGCCCAGCTCCATCAATTAAGAGGTCGTATCGGAAGAGGAGAATACCAGTCCTATTGTCTCATGTTTGCCCTTCCCCGGACAATTGAGGGAAAAAGAAGGATAAAAGTAATGACCGAGACCGGGGATGGCTTCCAGATCGCAGAAGAGGACTTGGAATTAAGGGGGCCGGGTGAATTTTTCGGAACCAAGCAGCATGGCCTACCGGAGTTAAAGATTGCTAATCTCTTAAAAGACCAGAGGATTTTAGAGACCGCTCGTCAGGAGGCCTTTGCCTTCATAAAGAAAGACCCTAAGTTAGAGAAGCCAGAGCATAGAGTAATAAGAAAGAGCCTCCTCTCCAAATTCAAAGGAGGCTTGGAAATCAGCTGAGACACACGAATAGACACGAACTGTAAAGCGAGAAACTGTAATACTCAAAACACGAAACAACACAAATAAAAGTTCGTATAAAAAGAGTTATCTGCCATTACAGGTAGCAATGGTCTATGGAAAGAAAGTGATCTTATGTTTGAGTTAGACTTTATTGCAACTGTAGCGGGAATACTTTTTATAATTACGTCTATTCTTCTTGTGATTGCTTTTCCTTTAATGTTAATTGGTTTCGTGTTTCGATTTTTGTCATACAAGACAGATAGAAAAGAACAATTAAAAAGAGGCATTAAGCTTGTTAGGCTTGGTGCAATCTTTGCCTTCATTGCTTTTTCTATTCTGTTTGTTTTGGGCCTTCTATATCAAAAGGGCCTTATTTCTTTCTAACCAGTGTTAGAATAATAAGTTAGACGCGAAACAACACAAATAAAAGTTCGTATAAGTAGAGTTAACTGAACTGCCAAAAATTTATAGAAAAGAAGGTTAGTGATGATGAAGAAAGGTATTTTGTTCTTGATCTGCCTTACTGTTTTGGCCTCGGTATCCTGTGGCCAACAGAAGAAGATGGAGGAAACAAGAAAGTCAGTCATCAATCCCCTGATCAATTGGGTTCAGGGACTTTCCGAAGGGCTGGCACCTGTAGGGATTGGAGACAAGTATGGCTATATCGACAAGGCAGGAAAAATAATTATCGAGCCTCAGTTCGATTTCACATTTGGCTTCTCCGAAGGACTGGCATCTGTAAAGATTGGCGAAAGGTATGGCTATATCGACAAGACAGGGAAGATAATTATCGAGCCTCAGTTCGACTTCACATTTGGCTTTTCCGAAGGATTGGCAGGTGTAATGGTTGACGGCAGGGCAGGCTATATCGACAAAACAGGAAAGATAGTCATTAATCCCCAGTTCGATGTAGCTATTGACTTTTCTGAGGGTTTAGCACTTGTAAGGATTGGCGGCAAATATGGTTATATCGACAGAACAGGGAAGTATGTAATCAAGCCACAGTTTGATAATGCAGGTGACTTTTCCGAAGGACTGGCACATGTAAATATTGACAATAAATGGGGCTATGTCGACAAGATGGGAAAGATAGTTATTAATCCGCAGTTCGATTGGGTTTCTGACTTTTCCGAAGGGCTGGCGCGTATAATGATCGGCGACAAGTTCGGCTATATCGATAAGAGTAGGAAAATAGTCATCAAGCCCCAGTTTAATTCGGCTTATAGATTTTCCGAAGGACTGGCGCGTATAATGGCTGATGAGAAGTGGGGCTATATCGATAAAACGGGTAAAATCACCATCAAACCACAGTTCACTTTAGTTGGTGAGTTTTCTGAAGGACTGGCAGGCGTAAAGATTGTTGATTACAAAACCAGCAAGTGGGGCTATATCGATAAGAGTGGGAAGTTCGTCATCAATCCCCAGTTCGACAGGATTCGGGGCTTCTCTGAAGGATTGGCGATGGTGGAGGTTGGTGATAAAGTGGGCTATATCGACAAGACGGGGAAGTATGTCTGGAAGCCTACAAAATAAGTGACTACGTACCTACAGAGGAGTTCTGACACTTCGCAAACATAGAAAACATCAGTCAAAAATAATTTTTACGAAGACAAAAAGAATGGTGATAAAGCAATGCCAGTTACCCTCTGGACTACTACGGAATTTAAAGAGAAGAAATGAGTAAGGAAAAATAATGAGAAAATGGAGTTTAATAGTTTTACTATTGCTAATGGTACTAACTCCAGCTATCTACGCTACCCATAAGGATAGCGCTCAATCTCATATTGAAAAAGGTTATTCCTACTATGAGAATGAGGAGTATGATGAGGCAATAAAGGAGTATCGTAAGGCCATTGAATTGGATTATAACTTTGTAGCCACCCATGGAAGACTTATTGGAGTATATAAGAGAAAAGGCAAGATAGATGAGATTACCTTAGAATACCAAAGAATGGTAGAGGAGAATTCCCAAGATGCCATCGCCCATTATGGATTGGGTATAAGTTATCGTCTCAAAGGTAAGAGTTTCTATAATCAAGCCATAGAAGAGCTGCAGGAGGCTATAAGACTAAATCCCAAGATAGAATATGCCCATCTTGACCTGGGATGGGTCTATGGAGAACAGAAGAAGTATAATAAGGCAATCGAAGAATTAAAAAAAGGTCTAATTATCAACCCTGATAATATAAGAGTCCACTTTGATCTAGGAAGAATTTATCTACTACGAAATAGGTATCAGGAAGCCATGTCTGAATACAAGGAAATAATAGAAAATAATCCTGATACTAAATGGGCTATTTCTGCTCAATATTCGATAGGCTTTACCTATTTTTGCCAAAGGCATTATGAAAGAGCTATTCAAGAATGTCAAAGACTTATCGATATTTATCCTAAGAGTAAGAAAATTCCCAAAACTTATGAGTTAATTGCTCGTTGCTATGAAGAGATGTTGGACTTTGAAGCAGCAAAAAAGGTCTATCAGAAGATAATAGACGATTATCCAACTCATAAAATAGCTAAAAAAGTTCAGCAAGAACTTATAAACTTAAACGATCCGAAATACATAAGAAATCTTAAGAAGAGCAAACGTTTTCCAAATAATGTCTATAATAAAATTTACACTTATTCCCCTGTGCTTGCTTTCTTAAGTCGGCTGTTTGGAGAGACTGTAGTACAAATAGCTATTCTTGTGGCTCTCATTTTAATTGCCTTAATTATTAAGTCTAGAAGAAAAGAAGATACTATATCAAGATATGGTTATATAAAGTGGGGCCTGGGCGAGGCAAGTAAGGTCTATTTGCTTATTCTTTGCTTGTCGATTCTCTTGGCACCCCTGTCAGTAAAACTACTATATTTTAAGGATACCTCACTTTTCTTTACTGGAAGTAGAGGTATAAAGTATTTCATTATCGCCTTTCTACCTTCAGCATTACCAGAATTAATCTTTCCTCTTTATTATGTAGCAATGAGACTTAAAGAAAAATTACTTATTTTAGGTATTACTAAGGTTAATTTAAAGCGAAATATAAGTTTAGGAGTCAGAATAGCCATTATTTATAGTTTAATGATTCTATTACGCTTAAAGATCTGGCTATCTAATGGGAATGAATTACCAGAAATTTCTAGTTCATTTCAATTTATTAGAAACGAACCACTTACGACCTTGTATTTAGCGCTTTTAATAGGAGCAGTCCTAGTTCCATTAGGAGAAGAAGTCTTGTTCCGAGGATTTTTATACCCGGCATTTAAAAAGAATATTGGAGTTAAATGGGCCATTCTATTAAGTGCTCTCTTCTTTGCTGCTGTTCATTTTGATTTAGATCGCTTTGTCTCTTTGGCAATTATGGGAGTTGTTTTTACTTATTTATATGAACGGACAAAATCTCTTATTCCTTCGGTAATTACTCATATTAGCCTAAATGCCACTGTTCTCATTAGTTCGTACTCTAATGGGCAGATATTAAAGCAACTTTCTGAAAGGAGCCTATATCTTATTGGTGCATTTGCTATGTTGATATTTGTAGTATTAGGAATTGTGACCAAAAAGAGATGGATTCCCAAACAATACGATTTCGAACGTAGTAGTAAATATTGCCCAAATTGTAAGGAATTATTTGTAAGTAAAGAAAGAGAATGTAATAATTGTGGCTATAAAGCGCAAACTTCAAAGAAAGTGAACTATATGTGGGAGGCAATAGGAACGGCCGGAATGCTTCTATTTACCCTGTTAACTATTGTTTATTGGTAAAACAACTAGTCAAAATATAATTTTTACAAGGATAAAAGATAGATGATGAACTTTCAACGATATTTTTCTATTATTGTTTTGGTAAGTATATTTGTATTGGGCGTTTCGAACTATGTCTATGGGCAATTGGCAAGTGGCTGGTATGGGCCTGAGGAGTTTGACAAAGCGGTTGAAATGGCAAAGAAGACTAACCGACCGCTCGCCTTTCTCTATCGGGGCAAAGATTCCGATTGTCCCAAACACAATGACCAGTGTGAAGAATGGGAAGAGGCCTGGCAACTTGAGAAATTCGTCAGAGTTATCATCTACACTAAAGGTAGCACGCCTTACAGATTTAGGACACTAATGTCGCAGGTAAAGAATAAGGGTAAGTACATTCCTCATTTATTCCTTTCAGACAACAATTTCAATCTGCTGGGATATGTACCATATGGAGCAGAGGAGTATGAATTCGAGAATACGGTTAATGCGGCACTTAAGAAGCTTAGTCCTGCTGTCCCTAAGAGGACAATTAAACCCCGACAGCCACTAACCCTTGAGAATAAGGCAAAGGCCCTCTATACTTTGGGAGAGAATTACCGATTGAATAAGATGTATCCCCAGGCAATAAGAGAATATGAGAAACTAATTAAAGAATATCCCAATACTACCTGGGCCACTAAAGCTCGCAACCAACTCAAAAAACTAAAATAAGAACCTCGCTTTGCGAGAACCTTGTTACTTTCGTAATAAGAACCTCCGATTTCATCGGAGAACCTTGTTTCTTCACTTTGTTCAGAAATGAGCCAAGCAAGTTGTCTCTTTTCTCACTTTGTTCGAAAATAATGACTTGCCCATTCGCGCGAATGGGCGAATGATAAAGTTGTCCTAAATTATAAAGAAAAAACCTTATTGAGAAAGTGGGCAAAGGCCCTTCGACTAGATTCAGGTTAAAATAAATTGCGAGATAGTTACGACATAACTTGCGGCATTACTGTGACATAAATAAAAAAGGAAGAATTCTAATAATCTCTTGGCATAACCTATAGTAAGTATTCCCCGCAAAGTTGCTCCATAGCAATTTTCTCTTTGCTTAGTCGCACCAACGGGGCAGGTGCTCGAATGCGAAAGTGCTTTTTGCTATGGATAGAGATAGGCTAATTCGTACGAATTAGCCACTATTGGATAGAGGACAGTGGATGGAAGAAGAAGGGCATTGTTTTTCTGAGCGCTATTACCGCTTGCGGGATGAAGTACTACTGGTAAGAGAAAAGGCACCAGAGAGGGTTAGGGAGAGGCTGGTAAGGTGCATCTGGCTGGATCAGTTAATCAAGAGGAATAGGCTCAAGACCCTGAATGGCAGAAAAATAAAGATTATCTCACCTGGCTGGTGGAATACTGGGGAAGGAGCAGACTTTCGCCAGGCAGAGATAGAGATAGAAGGGAAACGATTGAAAGGTGAGATCGAGGCCCACGTCTATACCTCAGACTGGAAGGGTCACGGTCACCACAGAGACCCCCGCTATGGTAAGATTATCCTCCATATCGCCCTCTGGGATGATAGAAATAAAAAATCTATTCGAGATATAAAGAATAGGACAATACCCCAGCTAATCCTTTCTCCTTATCTCTCTAATGACTTAGAGACACTTAAAGAAAGTATAAGTCCAGAGAAGTATCCCTTAGGCAGTAGCGTTGATTTTGGCCTCTGCTATCCAGAGATCAGTAGGACGGACCCAGAGAGGATAACCCAATTCCTCAACTTGGCTGGGGATGCCCGTATTTTAGAGAAAGCAGAATACTTTAGAAGAAGGGCAGATAGTGTTGGTTGGGAAGAGTCCCTCTATGAGGGAATTATGATTGGTCTGGGGTATAAAGGGTTGAAGGGGGAATTTCTGGAATTGGCCCAGAGAGTAACCATTAAGGATGTGCGAAGTATATTACAGAAAGCAACTGCTAAGGAGAGGGTGAAGAGCCTTCAGGCACTCTTCTTTGGAGTCTCCGGATTACTTCCCGAAAAGCCTCGAGAAGAATATGACCGGGAGAGCATAAGGTATCTCCGGAAATTGAGAGAACTCTGGGAAGGGACGCCCGAAAGATTCCAGGCGCAAGTAATGGAGTCCCAGGAATGGAGGTCTCTGCAGGTGAGGCCGGCCAATCTCCCCAGCCGGAGGATAGCGGGAATAAGCCATTTCTTAGCCAGATACTCTAATAAAAATATCTTTAGTTTCTTTAAGAAAGTTATAATTAAGCAGAAAATGTTGCTTAACTATCTACTAAAGATCTTTAATCCAGGGGAGGATGATTACTGGAACTATCGTTATACTTGGGGAGGCAGAAGGAAGAAGAAACCAGTGAGACTTATCGGAAGGGAGCGGGTAGTTATCATTCTCATTAACACCCTTATCCCGGCCATGCTTGCCTATGCCCGGAAGAAGAAAGATCGAGGATTGGAAGAGACATTGCACCGCATCTATACCCCCCAACCCTCTTCAGGAAATGATCGCATTACTAAGTTTGTCACCCATCACCTCTTTGGCAGAAAGAAGATAAATAGCGCTCGTCATCAGCAGGCTCTCTACCAGATATTTAACGACTACTGTGGAAACGAAGAGGTAGGTTGTACTCATTGTAACTTAACCGCTATTCTCCATTCCTTAACTGTATAAAATTATCTTTTAGCCAAACTAACTAATTTGTTATTGTATATATTCGCGCGTTTACCCCATAGCGAAGCTTTACGGGGTAACATCTCAAGGTAAACGAAGTGCGTTGAGCCATATGCAAGTAGAGATGGGCTAATTCGCACGAATTAGCCACTAATAGATAGAGAATAGTGAGATGGAAGAAAGAGAAGAGAGGATTATAAGGAAAATTTCTATTGGGATACTCCTAGCAATATTTCTAATCGGTTTAGGATTAATTGGCTTTTTCCTGTTTGCTATTATTCCAACTTTTGTAATGATGTTTGCGGAGATTGGTGTTGTTCTTCCTTTGCCGACTCGAATAATGATAGGAGTAAGTAATGTTCTTCGTAGTTATTGGTACTTTACCTTACCTCCCATAGGGATAGCTCTTATTTTCGCTATCTGGTGGATAAGGAAAGCACTGTTTAGATCGCCCATCTGGTTACCTATATTATTAATTCCGGTTTTTATGGTCTTGTTAGGACTGGTAATTAGCTTTATTGTAGTCAGTATGTATTTGCCGATATTTCAGATGAGCCAGATGATGTAATGAGAGGGGGAAAGGATGAAACTTATTGAGCGGATTGGAGGGGCGATAGTAAGTCCTAAGAAGACTTTTGAGTATCTATCTAATAACCCGGATTGGAAGGGGCCATTTTTATTAATGTTGGTAAGTATTTTCCTGGGGGCGGGGTTAATGATCATGGTATATCGCAATATGCCTGCCGAAATCGGCATTCCCAGGTCAGTACTACTTGTAGGCAGCATTGCGGGACTGGTTGCCGGTCTTATCGGTCTCTATCTTAGTTGGCTAATAAGAACGGCTCTCATCTATCTCTTCGGGAGCATTGCAAAAGGCAAAGCAAGATTTTATGCTCTATTTTCTGTTGTGGGATACGCCTGGATACCTCTTTTTATTAAGGGTCTTCTTGGTACAGTTATTTTTACCGGCAAGCCTCCCGTCGGTCTACTCAGTTGTGGGAGTGGCTCCTGCGCCGCAGGAATGGCCGCTATGAGACTTCCCTCCAATCTTGCCTTCTTTTTTTCTGGTGTAGAACACACTTCTCTGCTCTTCGCTTTGCTGAGTCAGATTGACCTATTCATTTTCTGGAGTTTGGCTCTTATGGCGCTTGGTATCTTTTTTGTCTTTAGGTTTAATTTCAAGAAGTCTATCTTGATTGTCGTCTCTTACTGGGTCCTGGTAACTGCCTGCCAAACTGGGTTTCTCTCACTTATGCAGTGGTTTCAAAAAGTAATGACGAGTTTTGGAGGTTAAAATGAAGAACAAGGAAAAGATTGCTGGTTTAGTAATAGTGATCGTTGCTTTAATAGCGCTTGTGGGGAGTATTGTAAGACTTTCTTTAATGGAAAAACCTCAGATTAAAGAGAAAGTAGCGATTAAGGAAGGAACAATTGCTCCTCCCTTTACTTTAAAAGATTTAACGGGAAAGGAAGTGAGTTTAGCGGATTACAGAGGGAAGGTAGTAATTATTGATTTTTGGGCTACCTGGTGTCCTCCCTGTAGGAAGGAACTGCCCCATATTCAAAAAATCTATGATAAGTATAGGGATAAGGGAGTTACGGTCTTGGCTATAACCAGCGAAAGCAATATCGAGAAAGTCAAAGACTTCATTGAGGAAGGGGGCTATTCCTTCCCCATCTTAATAGACCGAAGAAGAGAGGCCAGTTCTGCCTATCAGATAAGGGCCATCCCCATGCTCTTCGTCCTGGACAAGGAAGGAATAATCCAGCACATCCATCGTGGCTATAGCCCGGAGATAGAAACTACTTTAAGTAAAGAAATTGACGGCCTACTTGCCAAAAATGAATAATAAGGAAAAACTATGACAATTTCTCCAGAGATGTTTACTCCTTATATGATTATAGCCTGGATAGTATACGGCTTAACTGCGCTGATTATCTTTATTCTGGGAATAGTCCTTTTCATCATAAAGCGAAGAGAGATTAAATCTCATCTTAAATCAGCCCTTGCCTTAGGGGTTTTTATAATGATCCTCCACACCATTCTGCTTGTCATTGCTGCCTGCTTCAGCCCAGATCTTTTCAGGACCTTTCTAAATTTTCTATTCTTACCCATCAGCTTCTTTACTATAGTGGTTTTCATTAGTGTCGGTGGCTTTTTCTGTAAACGATTAAAATTACCGGGCATCCCAGATATCAGAAGAAAAAGAATCTCTAGACCTAAAAAATTTTATCTGGTCATTTTGATTGCTATACTCTTAATGTTTCTTTATTCCGCGCTTTTATTCTGGCTTACTCATCCTAGCGAGACATCCTTTGCCAAGGAAATCTGGAAGATCTGGACAGAGCGCTTTGGCCTGAAGGCGAAATATGGTTTTACTACCATCCTTCTTCTCCTAGCGGCTAAGTCGATTAGTGAGGAGGTAACCTTTAGACTATTCATTCAAAACATGCTTGGCTATTCTTTTAAAAGACTGAGATGGGGCTATTTCTTGACCATTATTTTGACGGCATCTATCTGGGCTTTGCCTCACGCTGGAGTCATGAATCCGGAGTGGGTTAAATTTGCCCAAGTCTTTGTTCTGGGGATTATATTGGGGCTTTTGATGAGGAGGCAGGGAGTGGCAAGCTGTATGATTGCCCATATGGTCTTTAACTTCTCCTATCCCTTTTTAGAGGTCTTTATTTAACAGTGACAGGAAGACAAAAGATGGTTAAATGGTATCGGCGAACATGGTTTCTTGTTCTAACTTTGATTTTTTTCTTTCCTTTGGGCTTAATCCTGCTCTGGACGAATAAAAAGATAGATCTTTCTTTAAAAATTGTCTTTACCTTCATCTGTTATGTATTTATCATTCTACCCTCTTTACTTGGTATAGTAGGAATTATTTCTTGGCAATTTAATCCAACCTTGCACTATCGTCTGGGAAAGTTTTACTCTGATTCTGGGATGGATAATAAGGCAATAACAGCGTATCAAAGAACCCTAAAAATAAACCCGGATTATAAAAAAGCCTATAATAATTTGGGGATCATCTATCACGATCGGGGCCTATATAAAGAAGCCATAAGCAATTATAAGAAAACAATAGAGCTCGATTCTAATTACAAAAAGGCTCATTATAATTTAGGATTAACCTATCTGGATATGAAGAAGTATGACCAGGCAATTGCAGAATGTAAAAAAGCAATAGAGATCGATCCCAATTATGACCTTCCTCATAACAATCTTGGAGTCATTTATGGCAGAAAAGGAATGTATAACCAAGCCATAACAGAATATAAAAAGGCAATAGAAATCAATCCTGATTATGCCACAGCACATTATAACCTTGGATGGACCTATAATAAGAAAAAAAGATCAGATGAAGCGATAGTTGAATTGAAGAAAGCAATAGAACTTGATCCAGACCATGCCTTAGCCTATCTTAATTTGGGAATTGCTTACTACTATAAAAAGATGTATGATCAAGCAATAGCGGCACAAAAAAAGGCTATAGAAATAAGTCCTTCCTTTGCCGCTGCCCATACCAACTTAGGAATAGTTTATCGTGAACAGGAGAAATATGACCAGGCTATAGTTGAGTATAAGAAAGCATTAGAATCCCGTCTTCGCGATTCAAGCCTTCACTATTTTCTTGGCCTTTGCTACGAAAACAAGGGGATGTTTAAAGAAGCTATTACTGAATATCAGGAGTGTATAAAATATAATCCCAGTAATCACTGGCCCCACAAAGAGTTAGCTTCTATTTATACCAGGCAGAAACTATACGATAAAGCCATAGTTGAGGCCCAGAAGGCTATTGAACTAAATCCTAGGGCTGAGGAAGCTTATATTGAGTTGGGATATGCATATAAAGGAAAGAAAATGTATAAAGAGACCCTTGAGGCATATAAAAAGGTTATTGAAATCAACCCAGACTATTACATGGCTTATAACAATATTGCTTATCTTTATGCTTGTCAAGGAATTAAGCTAAGGAAGGCTCTCTCTTTGGCCGAGAAAGCAGTTAAGGGCGAACCTAAAAATAACCATTATCTGGATACTTTAGGCTGGGTTTATTTTCAAAAGAGGAAATACGATTTAGCTGAGAAATATGTGAAAGAAGCTTTGCAACTAACATCTAAGACTGATGAAAGAGCTCAGGCCACATTCTACTATCATCTTGGTATGGTCTATTATAAGAAGAAGGTACCTGATAAAGCTATACTGGAATTTAAAAAAAGTTTAAAGGCTGATTCAAACAGTGAAGTCGCTCACAAAGCCCGAAAGCATCTTGGGAAGTTGAAATCTAAAAGGGATTTTACAAGGAAATGAGGATTATTGGGGGAGAGTTTAGGGGGAGAAGGCTGAAGACTCTGAAGAGTGTTAAGATGAGGCCTACTCCTATGCGGGTAAAGGAGGCATTATTCAATATCTTAGGCAATAGGGTAATTGGCTCAAGTTTTCTTGACTTATATGCGGGAAGCGGCCAAATCGGGATTGAGGCCTTAAGCCGGGGGGCAAAAGAGGTCATCTTTATTGATAATCATCCTTCTGCCATAAGATTAATCCATACCAATTTAGGCTTTTTGCATTCTGAAGAAGGTCTTAAGATACCTCGAAATAATGTCCTGAAGGCAATCGATAATCTGAGCAAGGGAAAGAAGAAATTCGACATCATATTTCTGGACCCACCTTACGAAAGTAGATTAGTAAAAAATACCTTGCAAGCACTGGCAAAAAGTGATATATTGAAAACTACCACTTTAGTCATCGCCGAACATCACAAATTCCTTGATTTAGACAGAGAAATTAACTCGCTAATTCAGATCAGAAAAGAAAGATACGGAGATACCATACTCGCTTTCTATAAAAGAAAATAGGCTACAAGCCTCAAGTCACAGGCCACAGACTTAAATAAAGCCTGTAGCTTGAAGCCTGAAGCTTGCAGCTCAGAATTCTATCCAAGGAGGCTATATGAAGAAGATTGCTGTCTATCCAGGAAGTTTTGATCCAGTAACTAATGGTCATATTGATTTAATCAAGCGCGCCTTAGGGATTGTGGATGAACTGATAGTGGCGGTAGTGAAGAATCCAGAGACGAAGCCCCTTTTCAGTGTGGAGGAGAGGATTGATATGTTAAGAGGGGTTACTAAAGATCTTAAGAATATAAAGATCGACAGTTTCGATGAACTGTTGGTCAATTATGCCAAGAAGATTGGAGCAAAAGTCATTATCCGAGGCTTGAGGGCCATTTCCGACTTTGAGTATGAGTTCCAGATGGCATTGATGAATAGGAAGTTGAATAAGGAAGTTGAGGCGGTATTCATGATGCCCTCTGCTAAATATTCCTATCTCTCCTCAAGCATGATTAAGGAAGTGGTGCGCTTTGGTGGCTCGTTGTGTGAGTTGGTTCCTAAGGTGGTAGAGGAGAGGCTTAAAGAAAAATTAGCTAAGAAATGAGCCAAGCAAGTTGTCTCTTTCTTCACTTCGTTCAGAAATAAGCTACAGGCTACAGGCTGCAGGCCGCAGATTTGAAGCCTGAGGCTTGGAGCATGAGGCCTGAAGCATAAAGAGTAGACAGATGATGGATTTATTGAGAGAGATTAGAGAGAGGGCGAAGAAAAATCCTAAGAGGATTGTTCTTCCTGAGGGGGAGGAAGAGAGAACCATTAAAGCAACAGCAGAGATTCTGAAGGAGGAGATAGCAGAGATAATTCTCTTGGGAAAAGAATCGGAGATCAGAGATAGGGCCCAATCTCTAAAAGTAGATATTGGGAGAACAAGGATTATTGAGCCAGAGAAATCAGAGAGATTAGAGGATTATGCGAATACTTATTGTGAGCTTAGAAAAGAGAAGGGAATAGATAAAGATGAGGCTCTTTCTATTATAAAGGGGCCTCTTTTTTATGGGGCCATGATGGTTAAGAAGGGCGAAACAGATGGTTCAATATCCGGAGCAATCCATACTACAGCAGAGACCATAAGGCCTGCCCTGCAGATCATAAAGACCGCTCCCGGAGTGAAGAAGGTATCGAGTTCCTTTCTTATGATCTTAAAGGATGAGAAATTTGGGGAGAATGGGGCATTAATCTTTGCTGACTGCGCCATCCTCCCTAATCCGAATGAAGAGGAACTGGCAGATATCGTCATTGCTTCTTGTAAGACTGCCCGAGATTTAATTGGCAGTGAACCGAGAGTAGCCATGCTCTCCTTTTCTACTAAGGGAAGCGCCAAACATAAATTAGTGGATAAAGTAGTAAAGGCAACAGAAATAGTCAAAGAGAAAGCGCCTGAGCTTTTGATAGATGGTGAGCTTCAAGTAGATACTGCTCTTATTCCAGAGGTCGCTTTCCAGAAGGCTCCCAAGAGTTCCATTGCAGGAAAAGCAAATGTCTTGATCTTTCCCGATCTAAACTCTGCGAATATCGGGTATAAGTTGGTTCA